>JACMQE010000071.1 GCA_014377145.1 Glaciimonas sp.
ATTGGCTACACGGCAGCCCGCACGCCAAGCCATGGCAATTCCATCGCCGGTGGCCGTGTCGGGATTGGTCGTGTACAAATATACTTTTCCAGCACCACCGGTCGCCATTACCGTATGATCCACGCTGATAGTTAGCACTTTGCCCGTATTTACGTTCTTGGCATACAGTCCCAAGCAATGCGGGGCAGTGCCCTTATTATTAATTTTCTTGGACGTAATTAAATCGATCGCATAATGATCTTCGAGTAACGTAATATTTGGATGCGTGCGGACCTTTTGTTCTAGCGTGACTTGCACCGCGTGCCCGGTAGCATCAGCGGCATGAATAATACGTCTTTGGCTGTGACCACCTTCGCGCGTCAGATGAAATCCCATTTCGGCGTTGGCGTCAGGCGTAAACGGGACCCCTTGCGCGATCAGCCATTCAATCACTTCGCGGCCGTGTTCGACGATGTATCGCGTGGCACCTTCGTCACACAATCCGCTACCAGCAATCAATGTGTCGGAAATATGTTCCTCATAGCTGTCGCTAGAATCCAGCACGGCAGCGATGCCGCCTTGTGCCCAGTTGCTTGCTCCGTCTAAGAGAGCTCTTTTTGAAAGAACCACCACCTTATTTTTTTCTGCAAGATGGAGAGCAACAGAGAGGCCGGCCAGGCCGCTACCGATAATGGCGACATCGAATTTCATATTAAATAGAGGAGTGTAGGCATACTGATCACTCTCAATGCGAGAGGAATACCGATCAGTATAGCGCAAGCCGCCCCGTCGCGCTGCGGAGCGGTTTTGCGTGAGTTTCAGATTATTATTTTGGCTACTTTGTGGCTTATTCTTAGCACCTTATTTAGCAGCATTTACCTGATACGCGCTAACTTACGAGAACTGGTTTTACTTTGGCGGCCGCTTGTTTGGCACGGACACGTGCGCTTTCGACGTCATTAGCAGTAGCAAGCGCCACGCCCATACGGCGGCGGGCAAAAGATTCCGGCTTGCCGAATAAACGAATGTCGACCCCGGGTTTACGTAATGCATCAGCGACACCTTCAAAGGCAATACCTTTAGCATCGTATTTGCCATAAATCACCGCCGAAGCCGCCGGGCTATTGAGGGCAACATTCACAGGCAAGCCTAAAATAGCCTTTGCGTGTAATTCAAATTCACTTTGAAGTTGGCTGACCATGGTGACCATACCGGTATCATGCGGTCGCGGGCTCACTTCGGAGAACCAGACCATATCGTTTTTGACGAACAATTCAACGCCAAAAACACCGAGCCCGCCCAGATTGTCGGTAACTTTTTTGGCAATGTCGTGCGCACGGAGCAAGGCTGCGGGCTGCATCGGGTGAGGTTGCCATGATTCGACATAATCGCCTTGCACCTGAATGTGTCCGATAGGTTCGCAAAAATGGGTCTTGGTACTACCGTCAGCTTCCATTGCGCGCACTGTCAATAAGGTAATTTCATATTCGAATTCGATAAAACCTTCGACAATGAAACGATCCGCATCGACGCGCCCGCCAGCGGCGGCATAGGCCCATGCAGTTTCTATGTCGTTGGTACTATCAATCTTGGATTGGCCTTTACCCGAAGATGACATCACCGGTTTGATCACGCAAGGGAAGCCAATGGTGTCACAAGCTACTTTTAACTCATTCAGATTATTAACAAAACGATAAGGTGAGGTTGCCAAGCCAAGCGTTTCGCCGGCTAGACGGCGAATACCCTCCCGATTCATGGTCAACCATACTGCGCGGGCAGTCGGGATAACGGTGATTTTTCCGGCAGCTTCCATTGCGACCAGTGTCTCAGTCGCAATGGCTTCTATTTCAGGCACCACCAAATCTGGCTTTTCCAGAGCAATCAGCGCTTCCAGTGCAGCACCATCTGTCATGTTGATGACGTGCGAGCGATGGGCAACTTGATGTCCGGGGGCGTTTGGATAACGGTCTACAGCGATGACTTCAACGCCCAGGCGTTGTAACGAAACAATGACTTCTTTGCCAAGTTCGCCAGATCCTAATAGCATAACTTTAGTGGCGGAAGGAGAAAGTGGTGTACCGATTCTGATAGGTGGCTTCATATTTTCAGGATTGGAGAGACAACTATCAAAGATAGCAAATCCTGGTAGTTTTGGACAGCCATAAATGCTAATTTTATAGGCAAGAGAGGACGGGCCAATTGGAAAGAGCGGGCGATTGTCGAAATGATGGTAAGCGCTGCTTGTTTTAATGCGATTTCGTGTTTAGAAAAGAGATCAAAAAACATTTTCTGATAGGATCATTAACCTGAAGATCGACAGACTGCGTATTAAAACAAAAAAGCCAATTAGGTCTGGTAACTTGGTCGGCGCAAATTTCTAAAGGGGTTGGCAAAAAATGTCGTCGCTGTAACAATAATTTGTGACAAAGACTACTCAATTGCCTTTTGGATCTAGCACTCGGTCCAGTTGACTCAAGAGGTTCCTCTGTTTTGCCAATTTGAATTCCAGCTAGCGTTCGTCAGCGTAAATGTCGTTATGGATAGTATCTTTAACAAACAGCATGTCGAGGATGACAGTAGCCAGTGACGTTTTCATATTTAACTGACAGGGTGAACAGTTTGGCTTTGGCGATGTCGCAAGATGACGTGAACTTCTTGGTGCCAGTTGGGTTGAACTGGAACTGACAAGTAACTGGATCAGCGGTGATGATTACGGGCGCGCTCTTTAGTGCTGCTTCCAGGGTTGGATTGGCATATTGGGTCAGGGCGGAGAAGATCGGAAAGTACGTCAATGCGGCAATCAGGCAGCCCGCGAGAATAATCGGTTTGCTGCCGATTTTATCTGAGAGAGAGCCGAAAACCAAGAAGAATGGCGTGGTGCACAGCAGCGATATAGCGATCAGGATGTTGGCAGTTGCACTTTTACCTTTTAAAGTTTGGGTCAAAAAGAATAATGAATAGAATTGACCCGTATACCACACCACAGCTTGACCTGCAGTTAACCCAAATAGCGCCAGAATCACCAGTTTCATGTTTTTCCATTGGCCAAATGCTTCAGCCAATGGTGCTTTTGAGACTTTTCCTTCTGCTTTCATTTTGCCAAATACAGGCGATTCATTCATTGACAAGCGAATCCAGACTGATACGCCTAGCAGAATGATCGATACCAGAAATGGAATGCGCCAGCCCCAGTCCGCAAATGCTTCTTCACCTAAAGAAGTACGGACGTCCAGAATGACTAACAGTGATAGAAATAAACTCAGGGTGGTCATCGTCTGAATCCAAACAGTAAAGGCATCGCGTTTATCATTCGGTGCAGGTTCGGCGACATAGGTTGCAGCGCCGCCGTACCCGCCGCCGATTGCCAAGTCTTGCAATATACGCAAGTACAATAGAATGATCGGTGTGGCAATTCCGATTGAATTGTAATTTGGTAAAATACCGAAGATGAAGGTAAATGCCCCTATGATTAGAATTGTCACGAAAAATGTGTATTTTCAGCCAATCATGTCGCCTAGACGACCGAACACTAATGCACCAAAAGATCACACGATAAAACGGGCAGCAAATGCCAGCAACGCGAAAACGAATGCTTTATTTGGATCGGTGCCAGCAAAGTGTTTGGTGATAATTGCTGCCAACAACGAACCGTGTAAGTAAAAGTCATACCACTC
>JACMQE010000072.1 GCA_014377145.1 Glaciimonas sp.
ACCCCGATTACCACCACCAGCACCACCGCTACGCAATTGAATCGGCTGTGCGCGCGCGTTTGGATCGGGTTCAAAGCCGACGATAATTTCTTTAGGCAATTCGCGTTTGATCAGTTTTTCGATGTCTTTCAACATCTGATGTTCATCCACGCAGACCAGCGATACCGCTTCACCGGTAGCACCGGCTCTACCAGTACGTCCAATACGGTGAACGTAGTCTTCTGGTACATTTGGTAAATCATAATTTACTACGTGAGGCAGTTGATCGATGTCGATCCCACGTGCTGCGATATCGGTAGCGACCAATACTTGCAAACTGCCGTCTTTAAATTCAGCCAGTGCTTTGGTGCGTGCAGATTGGCTCTTGTTGCCGTGAATCGCCATGCCGCTGATGCCATCTTTCCCAAGTTGCTCGACCAGTTTATTCGCACCGTGTTTGGTGCGCGTGAATACCAATACTTGCGACCATGAATATGTCTTGATCAGATGTACTAACAAAGGATGCTTGCGATCGCGATCAACAGGATGAATTTTTTGCTGAATCACTTCGACGGTTGAATTACGACGTGCAACTTCGATCATAGCTGGTGAGTTCAGCAAATTATCCGCGAGTATTTTGATATCGTCTGAGAAGGTTGCTGAAAACAGCAAGTTCTGGCGCTTCTTTGGCAATACTGCAAGAATTTTCTTGATGTCGCGGATAAAACCCATATCTAACATACGGTCTGCTTCATCCAAAATCAAAATCTCGACATGGGTCAGATTGACGGTACCTTGTTGCATATGATCAATTAATCGACCTGGCGTACACACCAAAATATCAACGCCATACTTTAATATTTTGATTTGTGGATTGATTCCAACGCCGCCAAAAATAACGGCTGATGTCAGCGGCAAATACTTACCATAAAAGCGCACACTTTCTTCGACTTGCGCTGCCAACTCGCGTGTTGGGGTCAGAATGAGTGCGCGAATTGGACGCTGGGAACCGGCCGGATTGGTAGCTGAGGTTGCCAGAAGGTGTAGCACCGGGAGTGTGAAACCGGCGGTTTTTCCGGTGCCGGCCTGCGCGCCTGCGAGCAGATCGCCGCCGGCAAGTACCGCAGGGATTGCCTGCGCTTGAATCGGGGTCGGCGTAGCGTAGCCGTGCTCAGTGACTGCACGAAGAATGGCATCAGACAAACCGAGTTCAGAAAATAACATGGAAGCTCAATAGAAGTATATCGGCCTGTCGCCGCTCAGGGCGCCAGTCGCAGGCAAACGGATTAAAAAATGAAGGGGTTAGTTAGATGTAATGTGAGTCAGCTAAAGCAATCTACACTAAAACCACTTGGTTCCCATGCGGCGGCATTTGACTGGAGAATGTCCGTGCCCGCGAAGTATAGCAGTGATAATCTAAAACACACGTTTTTGCGTGGTGTATGAAGCGAGATTTCAGGATGTCCCGCGGCCTTAACAAAGCCACAGGTTATTATTGCTGCGACTAGCTGCTTATGCGGCACTTTTTATGGCCGCGCATGCGCGCTTTTTCAATTCATCTTTGGTTTAGTCTGTGATATGCGCGGCGATGGTCCAGACGTAATCAAAGGGATCTTTCGGCATCCTTAATTGATCACCATAAAACTGTGCTTTTAAACCGGAGATTGCTTTAACTTTCATGACCGCTCTCCTAATATTATCGAGGCAGGTAGATCTGCTATTGTAGTATTGTTTGCTAACAAGTCATGGACCTAATCTGGTAATGCTTCCTTGCATTTAATGTGAAAATTGCATCATATAAAAATCTATGATGTTGCCAAGTTGTTAGTCATTGTTACCGATGAGTCGATTAACCACAGCTTAACAACGTTAAATTTCTTATGATTTGTGTGCTACCATTCATTTTAGCATAGGGCAGGCTTTACCTTTCTGCTACTTGTTTGAATAGGGTGATAGCAAGCTCACCAGTTGCGCAAAAATTTTGGGGTTGCCAGCTAGAACATCCCCTTTATAAAGATAATCGGAGTCCCCAACAAAATTGCCCACAATGCCGCCAGACTCTGTAATCAGCAATGTACCGGCAGCGATATCCCAAGGTTTCAAACCTTTTTCAAAAAAACCATCAAGCCGCCCAGCAGCAACATATGCCAGATCAAGCGCAGCAGAGCCGGGACGGCGCAGACCTGCGCAACTTTGAGTCATGACGCGGAACATTTTGATGTACTCATCCATCACAGGACCGTCAGTTACGCGGAATGGGAAACCAGTACCGATCAGACCTTCTGCTATGCGGACGCGCTTGCTGACACGAATGCGTTTTTCATTTAAATAAGCACCAGCGCCTTTACTCGCGGTGAACAGGTCATTGCGGGTCGGGTCGTAGATCACTGCCTGCGTAATCTGGCCGCGATGTTGTAGCGCAATTGATACGCAGTATTGCGGAAAACCATGAATGAAATTAGTTGTCCCATCGATCGGATCGATGATCCAAATGTTTTCGTTGTCGTCGAGTAAATTAGCAGAGGCACCGGACTCTTCGGCCAAAATCGCGTGATCCGGATAGGCATTTTTCAACACGTCGATGATTGCAGCTTCGGCAGCTTGATCAACTTGGGTGACAAAATCATTATGTGCTTTTTTTGCAACCTCAAGCAAGTCGAGATCGAATGACGCGCGCGCGATAACTGCGGCACCGCGGCGGGCGGCCTTGACGGCCGTGTTGAGCATAGGATGCATATCTTGATTCGGTTCCGTTAAAATAGCGATACTGTGCCCAAAGGAACAGAACCACTTATATTAATAATAATGAGCGATCCAGGCTGCCTTGCGGTACTGGCTCTGAGACTCAATATCAGCTTTTCCATGAAAATTACCTGCGAATCATGCTATTTTAAGTGAATCTGACAAAAACCAACACGTCTCTTTTCAATC
>JACMQE010000073.1 GCA_014377145.1 Glaciimonas sp.
ACTCTTGTCAGACCTATCCAAGTTGTGCCGAAGGGCTGGAGCAATATTGTGAAACCGGCTTCGTTGGCACTTATAACGCTGACGACAAATATAGCGTTGGCGTTACCTACGGTGGGTATGCCCAACCACATCGTCGTCAGCGAGAAGTTTGTCCTACATATCTCTGACAAACTCGATCCGGCTGCTGCCGCACCTCTGCTTTGTGCTGGTATCACTACCTATTCTCCATTACGTCACTGGAAAGTCAGCAAAGGCCATAAAGTCGGTATCGTTGGCCTAGGCGGCCTTGGACATATGGGTTTAAAGATTGCGCATGCGATGGTGTCCATGTCGTCTTATTTACATTTACAACCTCGCCAAACAAGAAAGAGGATGCGTTCGTCTGTGCGCTGATGAAGTGGTCATTTCAAAGGATGCGCAGCAAATGGCACAGCACGCAAATAGTTTTGATTTCATTCTCAATACCGTCGCTGCCCCACATAATCTAGACCACTTTCTGAATTTGTTAAAGCAAGATGGGGCGATAACATTGGTAGGCGCGCCGGCTAAGTCGCATCCATCACCAACTGCCTTTAACCTAATCATGAAGTGGCATACCTTGGCTGGATCGCTTATCGGTGGGATTAAAGAAATGCAAGAAATGCTCGATTTCTGTGGTGAGCACGGAATAACCTCAGACATCGAAATGATCTCCATTCAGGATGTCAATCTGGCTTATGAAAGAATGCTGAAGAGTGACGTTAAATATCGGTTTGTGATTGATATGGCATCTTTACCACCTGGCATGGGCTGAAACTGTTTCTGTCAATGCTGTTGCCGCTAATGCTCCTGATAATGCTACCAGCGACGCGCAGTTACCAAAGATCAGCGTAACGTCTAGCAATGCGGGCGAACAGCATACAGAAAAAAGTGGCGCTTATAAAATTGATAAGTCTAGTTCAGCAACAAAACTGAATTTGTCTTTGCGTGAAATACCACAATCTGTTTCTGTGGTGACGCGGGCAAAGATGGATGATTTTAAGCTAAACAACGTCAATGATATCTTGGCAAATACGACCGGCGTGAAGGTAGAAAAAATTGAAACGGATCGTACTTATTACACAGCACGTGGATTTGATATCACCAATTTTCAATTTGATGGGGTCTGGTATGCCTTTTACGTCTGGTGAAGTCAGTGGTGATATCGATACGGCTATCTATGATCGCGTCGATATCGTACGCGGTGCTACCGGTCTGATGTTTGCGACTGGGAATCCATCAGCCACTGTCCATTTTGTCCGCAAGCGTCCAATTTATGATTTACAGGGATCAAGTAGTTTGACACTCGGATCGTGGAATGATCTTCGTATCGATGCCAATATTTCCGGTCCGCTTAATAGCGAGGGCACCGTGGCCGGGCGATTTGTAGTGGCAAAAGAGACTGGCGGCTCTTATCTTGATCGGTACTCCACTGACAAAACTGTATTCTATGGTGTGATCGAGGTGAATCTCACCAACAGTACGTTGCTGACGCTTGGTCATACCCAACAAAGAAACCAGCCGAAAGGCGGAATGTGGGGGGGGACTTTGCCATTGTATTTTACTGATGACAGCCCGACCAATACTTCAGCCAATTGGTCATATTGGAACACGCAGGAAGAAAAGACTTTTGTTGACTGAGTCAGCAACTCAACAATGGCTGGCAAGCGAAGGCTACGCTTGGCTATAACAAAATAAGTTCGGACTCAAAATTATTGAGTGTGTATAGCGTTCCGGATCGTAAAACGGGCGCCGGGTTATTTAGTTATTCATCTGCGTATGACTCCAATGAAGAGCAAACGGTCATGGAGGTGCGGCCAGCGGAAAATTCTCGTTGAGTGGACGTGAGCATGACCTGACCATCGGCGCAAACTGGGCCAAGTCAGTCTTCGATGACGTATCGAATTACGGCCAAGGCATCGGCACCGCATTATATGATCTGAATACCTGGACCGGCAATTATCCTGAGCCGACTTCCGATGCTAGCACCAAAGGCAGAAAATATGTCGATAGACGTAAAATGTGTACGGAGCGGCGCGGTTTAATCTCTTGGATCATCTAAAGTTGATCACCGGGGTAACCGTTACGCAGGCCGATGGTGCAGGGGAAAGCTACAATGTGAATCACAGTACGTCGGCACACGCGACAACACCGTACGTCGGTGTAGTTGTTGGCTTTAACTAAAAATCTATCCGCTTATGCCAGCTATAGCGCCATCTTTAACCCCCAAACTCAAACCAATATCAAAGGTGATCGGCTCGATCGAGTGGAGGGTAAAAGCACTGAAATAGGATTGAAGAGCGAATTTTTTGATCTTAGATTGAATGCGTCAGTGGCTCTTTTTAAGACTAAACAAAACAATGCGGCGGAGCAGGTTGGTTATCTCGGTGCCCTCGCGTATTACAAAGAGATTGATGCAGAATCCAAGGTATGGAGCTGGAGCTTTCCGGTGAGGTGGTAAAGGGTCTGCAAGCTAGCCTTGGTTACACTCAGTTATCGATTACCGGCATTGATGACAGCGCCGTTCGAACCTATATGCCGAGAAAATTGCTGCGCTTGGCAACCACTTATCAGTTACCGCAATTGACCCAAATGAGGGTTGGCGCCAGCCTCAACTGGCAAGGCCATACAGAACGCCATCAAGGTGAAGGGATTGTCACGCGCCAAACCAGCTATGCTTTGCTGAATTTGATCGCACGTTACGACATTACCAAGCATGCTAGTATTTCTGCCAATGTAAATAACGTAACGAATAAAAAGTATCTCACCATTCTGTACATCGGCCAAGGTTATTACGGCACACCGTGCAATGCCAATGTTGCATTGAACTGGAAATACTAAATTGGCATTGCGTATAAAACCAAGTGTAGAGATTGCATGATGCAGCCCTTATTTGTAGCATTGCACCGATGGTTCGGGCTCGCTGTTGGGATTTTTTGTTCATTTCCGGTGCTACGGGCGCATTGATCTTATGGGATCACGAGATTGAAGCTTGGTTGAATCCGTAATTTTTTAAGGCCAATAGCAGCCAGCAAGTACCCGGCAAGCCAATGCTATCGGGCCTTGCTTTGGCAAATCGGGCTGAAGAAGTCAATCCTCGTGTGCGGATGAGATATGTGTTAACGTAAGAAGGACCAGGGCATGCTTCGCAATTGCTCGTAGAAGGACGCATCAACTCGGCCACCGGCAAGCCGTTCGATCTGAGATTCAATCAAATGGCGCTGGATCCTGCCACCGGCGAGATACAAGCCAAGCGAATGACCGGCGAAATTTCAATACACCGCGAAAATGTATTGTCGTTTTTGTACAAGCTACAATACACCATGTACGTCCCATCAGGCTGGGGAATTGAATGTGGGATATGGTTCATGGGGTTGATAGGATTGGTGTGGGCATTTGACTGTTTTATGGCCCTGTGGTCATCATTTCCCAAATGGCGTAGCTGGCGCAAGTCGTTTGCATTTAGATGGAAGCAAGGGGGTCACAAATTAAATTTCGATTTACATCGTTCCAGTGGCGTTTGGTTGTGGGGAGCTATTGCTGCTAATAGCCGTTACTTCAGTATCAATGAATCTCGGAAAACAGATAATGCGACCTTTAGTGGAAACATTTTCAACCCTTATCACAGACGCTTTCGTGACATGCATACCATTGTCTGAGAATACACAGATCGAACCAATGATTAGTCGAGAGCACGCTTTTAAAATTGTCAAAATTGAGGCAGTAAAACGTGGCTGGACTTTGCCAGCAGGTGGCATATTTTACGCATCTGCTTATGGACTTTACGGCGTTGGATTTTTCATGCCTGGCGACGATCATGGTGATGGCGGACTGGGCAATGCGTGGCTTTATTTTAAGGGCAAGGATGGGAAGCCCGTTGGTGGAAAAATTCCTGGCACGGGTATTGCCGGCGATATATTTATGCAAACCCAATTTCCGTTACATTCCGGACGCATCCTTAGTGTGATTCGTCGTATTTTGATATCAATAATGGGCACTGTTGTTGGACTGTTTGCTCATTTGGTTTCACCGGGGGCGCTTGGGAAGAAATCCTGCAATTGATTGGCCCAAGCTGTTTTAACTGACTTGCTGTTAACTGGAGCAGTTTCAGCTATATTTGCGCAAAAAATGCAGCCAGTGACTAAAGGTGTTACAGAAAACGGCCAGCATCAACCGAAAGATTCAACTTCGGTAATGCAAAAACGACTTGCAGAACTGAAGCAGAAGCTGAATTTGAAACCGTCGCAACAACTGGCATGGGAAATATTTTCAAATGGGTTAACCGTGCAGATAGCAACGTTTTCTTGATCTGGGTACAGCGGGAGTGTGCGCAAGCGCGTTCCACCTTGCTATTCGTCAGTCACGACTAGCGCCTAGCCGTGCGCTTCAGACATCAGCTAGGATTGAATAAAC
>JACMQE010000074.1 GCA_014377145.1 Glaciimonas sp.
GCATTTTTTCTGGAAGCGGTTCGGAAAGCGCGCAATCTCGTACCATTTGCCGACATAACGCGCTAAGTCTACTGAAGCAACCGAAGTTACAGGATTTATCTGAGCGACACCATCTAGATTTTTGGCCAGTATCGCAGAAGGCGTTATCGCTATTAATAAGGCTAATAATTTACAATATTTTTTCACGCTCAGGCTCGTTTAATATAAATTAAATATCGTTCCGCATCCAATCCCGGTACCGCAATCGGACAAGCCTGAGTGACTGCCCATCCGCTCGGCAATCGCGCCATTTCATAATCCGGGTACATTCCCTTAAGCGCAATAAACTGACCATCATCAGCCAGCAAATGGGCCGACCAGTTAATGAAATCGGAAAGATTGGCAAACGCCCGCGATGTAATTACATCAAATTTATGTGGTACTTCCAATTGCTCTACACGCGTCGTATGAATATGCACATTCTTTAGACCCATTTCTACTTTCACCTGCGTCAGAAAGGCTGTTTTTTTATGTATAGTGTCAATCATCGACACACGCATATCCGGTTGCGATGACATTCCCCAAATTGCCAATACCATACCGGGTAAACCGCCACCAGCGCCGACATCCAGAACGTTCTTAGCCCCAAAAAATGCGGGGATCGCCGCCAGCGAGTCTAGCAGATGATGCGTCATCATCTGCTCTGGCACGCGGATAGAAGTCAAGTTATACGTCCGGCTCCACTTCGCCAGCATAGCCAGATAATTCAGCAATTGATCTTTTTGCGTGGCACTTAATACAATACCCAATTTCTGCGCACCATCGCGCAAAGTGGCGGCAAGTACGCCATCGATGCTGATATCTACTTCACTCACGATAACTTCTTTCGCTATTTGGCTATTATTGTAATGACATTTGAGAACGTTTTAGATTGAGCTGCCTGCTCGTCACCATTAAGCCGTTTGTCTATTTTTTTCATAACGTCCTTTTTCAAATGTACCAACAGCAACGACAACGCCGCTGGTGTTACACCGGCAATCCGCGATGCTTGACCAAAGGTCTCTGGACGATGTTGATGCAATTTTTGGCGCACTTCCATTGACAGCGATTGCACCTGTAAATAATCAAAATCTGCAGGTAGTTTCAGATTCTCGCTATGTGCATGCCGCTTTACTTCACGCGCCTGACGGTCAATATAGCCAGCGTATTTAACCTGAATTTCTATTTGCTCTTTAACGGTATAGTCTTGCACAGCAGGGCCACCCAAATCTTTTCCATCTAGGCCCCTCAGCGTCACAAGTGCATCGTAAGTAACATTCGGACGTCGCAGCAAATCATACAGCGCATACTCACGTTCAATTGTTTTTCCAATAACTCTTTCAGATTCCACCGCTGACAGAATTCGCGGATTGACCCAAGTCGAACGTAAACGCTCTATTTCACGTGCGACAGCTTCGCGCTTCTTCTCGAACTGGGCCCATTGGGCATCACCCACGCAGCCCAATTGACGACCAATTTCAGTCAGCCGCAGGTCAGCGTTATGCTCACGCAAACTCAAACGGTATTCAGCACGACTGGTAAACATGCGATACGGTTCCATCACTCCCTGGGTAATCAAATCATCGACCAACACGCCCAGATAAGCCTCATCCCGGCGTGGTGTCCAGGCATCCCGTTCCTGTGTCTGTAAGGCAGCATTCAAGCCCGCCAGCATGCCTTGGGCGGCAGCTTCTTCGTACCCGGTGGTACCATTGATCTGCCCAGCAAAGTACAACCCGCTGATTGACTTGGTTTCCAAAGAAGCCTTTAATCCACGTGGATCAAAATAATCATATTCAATCGCATAGCCGGAACGCAAAATGTGTGCTTTTTCCATTCCCCGCACTGAATGCACCAATGTCAGTTGTACGTCAAATGGCAAACTAGTAGAGATGCCATTTGGATAATATTCGTTAGTCGTTAGCCCCTCTGGCTCTAAAAATATCTGATGTGAATCTTTACCGGCAAAACGATGGATTTTATCTTCAATCGATGGGCAATAACGCGGACCCACTCCTTCAATCACACCAGTGTAAATCGGGCTACGATCGAGGCCGGTACGAATAATGTCATGCGTCTGCACATTAGTATGAGTAATCCAGCACGGCATTTGCGCAGGATGTATGGCGGCATTCCCCATCACCGAAAACACGGGAACTGGATCAATATCACCGGACTGCGGCTCCATTACAGAAAAATCAATAGTTCGACCATCGATCCGTGGTGGTGTGCCAGTCTTCAAACGGCCCTGCGGCAGCTTCAGTTCTTTTAATCGCGCCGACAAGGAGATCGCAGGCGGATCACCCGCCCTTCCCGCCGAGTAATTATTCAGTCCCACGTGAATCTTGCCATCGAGAAATGTTCCTACAGTCAAGATCACGGTACGACTCAGAAAACGAATACCAATTTGGGTCACGGCACCCACTACGCGGTCTCCTTCAATGATCAAGTCGTCAATGGCTTGCTGGAATAGCCACAAATTTGATTGATTTTCCAGACGAGAACGAATTGCCTGTTTATACAGAATACGATCAGCCTGGGCCCGCGTTGCACGGACTGCCGGACCTTTGGATGAGTTTAAAATCCGGAACTGAATCCCAGCCTCATCCGTCGCGATAGCCATCGCCCCGCCCATGGCGTCGACCTCTTTAACAAGATGGCCTTTGCCAATCCCACCGATGGAGGGATTGCAGGACATCTGACCGAGGGTCTCAATGTTATGGGTGAGCAACAAGGTTTTTTGGCCCATGCGTGCAGCGGCAAGGGCGGCTTCAGTGCCAGCATGACCACCACCGACGACGATTACATCAAAATTTATAGGAAAGAGCATGGTGCGCCTCAATAAGAGGGTAAACAGAAGCGTGATTATAAATCCATTTCACCCTGAACGCCGGCTTGTTGACTCACCTGTGGCGTATGTGCTCGACTTCTTTTAATACGCCACATTAATTTAATACATGCTTAAAGACCGGAAAAGCAACAGAATATCATCGATGGACTTACGCAAGTCACCCCAGTAACGGGTTTACCAACCCTGCCGACGAAGGCAGTATGCTAATATGTCTAGTAGAGCACGCACCGCTGGAGCAATTTTTTGTGCAACCTAATCAAGAGATTGGCATATTTATAGCTTATCTAATGTTTCACGTGAAACAAAAACACTACTTCAAAAAAGCATCATAAGTAGTTTTCAAAATTAATATCGATACAAACACTAAAAATAGCTTACGAACACATCTGCTTCCATGTTTAATCGCTAGTCGTATACCGACCAACGATCCCCAAAATTACAAATTACCATTAACCATGCCAACTGCCAGAGAATGTGTCCGATATAACAGAACCACAATAAAACGGCAAAATTTGTCGCTACATTAATTATCTTAAATACCGCCAATCCTGCCAGAAAATCAAAACCAAAAATTGTATAAATAAAAAAATTAAAAAGCTACCTTTACCAGTGCCAAAAATACAATCATAAAATTCAATAGTAGTGGCGAAGATAAATATAAAATTTTTTGGTAGGTTATTTTACCAATTGAAGATCAGTAATAGTATTATTGTTTCACGTGAAACACATTTGCACAGTATGAGTTAAATACCCATTTAGCAGTATTTAACTCATACTGAACCCTGTAATTTAAACGTGCAGTTCCTACTATTTCTACTTAAAAATGAGAACTATTCTTATTTTATCTGTTCTGAATAAATCAGTTATTAAAAGAAATAGCTTAGCCAGTCAGTGTCGCTATTCAAACCATCCTCCACAGCATGAGTAGAATATCGGCGCAAAAAAACCGTAGCTTTTTCAAGATCAGCCATACGTTGTGAACGGTGCGGTA
>JACMQE010000075.1 GCA_014377145.1 Glaciimonas sp.
CAGCGCCACGCAGGTGTGGCCGCCAATGTATCCGGCGCCGCCTGTTAAAAGATTGTTCATGTCGACGATGTCCAGGGTTGGAAAAAATGGAAAGTGTAGATTGCGTGGGGCTGATACGCCCGCATGGCTCTGCGAATAGGTCCATCGGCGTTCCTGAAGGGACTTGTCAGGTTACGCCTTCGGCTAACCCGACCTACAACAGGCATCGCGAATGCCGGGAAACAACGTCGAGATCAATAGACCCCGGGTAGGTCAAATTAGCGAAGCGTAATCCAACCTGCCCTCAGCGCTACGCCACCCAAGCCGCATACGGCCGAACATAAGGGTGCACCAGCGGGTCTTGCGCTGCATCGGCCAGCGGCAACCATTGCCAGGCGCTGTGTTGCACACCGATGGGCAGTATGAGTTGCGCCACCTCGGCCCATGACAGCGGCAGCCAGTGCGGCAGGTTCACGTAGTGGGTTGACACGCTGGTACTGAAGGCGCTGTCGGGGTAAAAATGGTCCCACGCACCCATCTGGCGGGCTTTGCCCAGCAGCTGTAGACCAACGTCTGGGGCCAGGCCCAGTTCCTCCGATCCCACGCGTAGCAAGGCCTGGGCCAAGGCTTCGTTCTTGCGGATGCGCCCGCCCGGCGTGAACCACCAGCCGCATGCCGGCGCGTTGGTGCGCTGGCCCAGCAGCAATTGGCCGTCAGGGTTGGTTACCACCCAATCGACCGACACCAGCGGCAACGCCGCCACCGCTGCAGCAAAGTCATGGGTCGACAAACTGGCAGCGGCCGTCGCCGATCTATTTATCGCTTCCAGAACTGCCCCAGCTTGCTGAAGTTCTTACACGCCAGCGTACCGAACCCGCCCACCTTATTGCGCCGCAGCACACCCATGTCCTCAAGCGACTTGCGAACAATCGTCTTCAACGAACGGTTGCTGATTCCTCCCGCACGCATCCGCACCAACACTTCGGGGATGTAAGCCGCACGAATTTTTCCGACAGCCAAAAAGCGCAAAACCGTATCGTAGTCAGCCGCAATGCGGTAACGGGTATCAAACCCACCCAGCCGCTCATACACTGAACGACGAACGTAAAACGTAGGGTGGGGCGGCATCCAGCCACGGGCCAACGCGGCATCGTCATAAAGGCCAGACTTCCAGTAGCGAATCACCTGACCTATATCGTCATACCGAACATATACGAGGTCGCCATACACGGCATCGATAGTAGGGTCCTCAAAAGCCACTGCCACTTTGGAAAGCACCTCGCTGTTTTCAAAAACATCATCGGCATGCAAAAAACCAACCACCTCGCCGGTGGCATGCTTGATACCCTTGTTGAGCGCATCGTAGATACCCTGATCACTTTCACTGATTAATATGCCCAAACGTGAGCGATAAGGCTCCAGCACTGCCAGCGTGCCATCGGTTGATGCACCATCGATCACAATCGACTCAACCGCGGGGTAAGACTGAGAAAGCACACTATCAAGGGCTTGGCAGACCGTTTGGTGGCGGTTATAGACCGCCGTAATCACTGTAATTTTCAAATTAATCAACCTTAACAACCAAAATGCGGTCGATGAATGGACAAGCCACCTTCTGATTTAGCCGAGCCAATAACAAAGTTCGGACAGTCAGGAAAACTATTCTCATGATCCGGAAGTCATAGAACAAAGCTGGGGTGATCAAGGCGCTTCCCGCCCCGCCAGAGATCGGGCGCGCGATTTTTCGAGCATCTTGGCATCGACCAGACAACGATACCAGAGGCCATGCATGAAATGGAAGATGAAACCGATGCGACCATCGAGAAAGCCCAGCCGGATTACGTACCGGTAGAAAAAATAAAGGATGGGACGAGCAAAGGGTGGCAGTCGGTAGAAAAAATTGACTTTCAGCCAACGCCTCCGTTGGGGCGACGTACCAAACAAGCTGGGTTTCATCAATTGGCTGTCATCGCTGCGAGCTTTCTTCGCTGAGTCTGCTTCCAGCGTCGAATAGCCATTGTGTTTCTCAATCCACGTCGCAAGGGTAAATAGTGGATCGTCGATGATATCGAGTTCGTGTCTGATGGCCCTGCCAAAGCGCAGCATCATATGCTCGTCGAGTTCACGCGCCTCACACACCACTGCACCGCGCCTCCACAAGCGCATGCTATAAGTGGGGTACATATCACCGTGCCGTATCCATTGCCCCATGAACCAGAGTTGACGCCGCAGATAGACACCCGACACATCGTTCTCTACTTCGTCAAGGAGCCTTGGCAGATTGGCAACCAGTTCCTCTGAAAGAATTTCGTCTGCGTCAAGCCTGAGAACCCAAGGTGTTGGAAATACGATGTTATCTAGTCCCCAGTTGAGCTTTTGCGCGAATCCGTTGAACTCGCCCGAGATAACGGTGGCTCCCAAATTTTTAGCCAACGTTGCTGTTGAATCAGACGACTTTGAGTCTAGTACGTAGACATTTTTAGACAGGCGAAATGCGCTACATAGGCATCGCGCGATGTGCAGGGACTCGTTACGTGTCAGAACTAACATGGACACTGAAGATGTCAGGGGCGAAGCCGAGGAGCATGGGACTGAGGAATGTGTTTTAGCACTCATGTAGTTAGCCAAGCCTCATACCAGCGCTAACATAGTTAACAATTGCGACCTGACCGCTGGAGTGTCATAGTTCTCAAGTGCAAATCGACGACCGGCTTGACCTAGGACCCGCAGGGCCGTTTCGTCCAAAAGCAGGCCCACGATCGCTGATGCCAAGGCTTTGCCATCGGGCGTTAGCGTTACCACGGCCCCAGCCCGTGCCTTTCCAACATCAAACGAGATCCCGACGTTGTCTGAAATCAACACGGGCAACTCGCAGAGCATGGCTTCTACCACCGCCATACCGAAGTTTTCGGACACCGATGGCAGGATAAATAGGTCGGCGTCTACCAGAGCCCTGAGCCCTTCAGATCGTTCCAGTAAGCCTGTGAAGAAAATATTTTCCGATACGCCGCAAGTCTTGGCTTCGATCTCAATTTCCTGCCGGTAGTTGGGTTCGCAACCGCCAGCAATTACGTAAAGTATATTCGGGATGCGTTCACGAACGGCCGCCAAAGCGCGAACTGAATCGATAACTCCTTTTACCTTAGCGACACGTCCATAATGGAGCAGCACCGTAACGTCTGGCGCAACACCAAAACGAGCTCGGAAATTTCCACGCGCGGGTAGATGCTGAAACTCTTTAGAGTCCACCATATTCGGAAGAACAAAGGCATTGACCCGCCCACCGATGTACGCGAGTACTTTGCGTTCTTCCATCCTTGTCGTGAACACCACCCTTAGTGCACCTTTGACTATTCTTCGGACAAACAAGGCCAGCAACACTGCCTTAGTCGTGGCTCTTTTGAGAGAAACAGCGTCGACGCTAAGCGTACCGTGCGGGAATATGAAATAGGGTACGTTACGGATACGACAAGCAATTGCCGCAGCCAGGATGGGGAAATTCCAAATCCCATTGATTAAAACGACGTCATATTCGTTTACGTGGCGCATCAACCAGATAAGTGTTGAGGGTGAAAATGTGTAGTGGGGGTGACCATAAAAGCGCTTATAGATCCGTCGATTTTGTTCCGAGCAATTAATTATCGAGTCTAAGGGTTGTTGCTGCTTTTCTGCTTCCGTCAAACCAAGGTGCGTTGTCAGAGTGTCGACAAAATGGCCCTCGGCTATCAATTGCTTTTCCAGTTCGAGCATTGAGAATATTGGTCCACCAATAGATATGGCGGGGTAATATGCAGGGGATACCTGAAGAATTTTCATCAGGTTATTCTTTTCAGTAATTTTTTTACGAGATTGCTTCGGTTTTTCCATTTAACGTACGCTTCAATCAGCGGGCGCATGGCGCTGCGCGGCGCATTGAGTTCCAGTAACGCGCGCTCATGCTCTTTTGTCATAGCCTGTGCGGCCTTGGTGCTAAATCCAGCGTTGTGGACACGAAATGCTGCGGTGTATTGGTCAATGTGCGCATACTTGACACCTGCGAGGTGAAGGGCACGGTAAAAAAAGTGTGTATCTGCCACATAGCGATAGCTCTCGTCGAAACCGCCTACGCGGTCGTACAGTGTACGAGTCCAGGCAGCCGTAGGTTGACAAAACGGTATTCTCCCGAGCTGCAAGAGGCGTGAATGAGAGAGCCCAACACCTCTCGAACGGTAGATTTCTATCGAATTTTCATTGACAAAAACACAGTTACCAAAACAAATCTCGACGCTATTTTCCGTAAACTGCTCCACTGCCAACTTGATGAAGTCGGGGTAGTAAGTATCGTCCGCATTCAAATAACAAACTATCTCACCTGATGATTGCAGCACACCCTTATTAATCGCGTTGTACATTCCAAAATCAGGCTCGGAGATCAACTTAGATATTGATGATCCATACTCAGTCCCAATATCGACAGTATTATCAGTAGATGCGCCATCGACCAATATATATTCAATATTTTTATAAGCTTGTGAAAGTACACTTTCAATTGTCGAACGAAGGTAGCGCTCACCATTGAACACAGGAGTAATTACACTTACTAGTGGATTTTGTTGCATAGTAACAGCTACTTATAAAATAAAGGAACGGTTTACAATTCATTTTATCGATGGTGTGATCGGCAAACGCATACTCCCCATTGATAAATTGTTATACCGTTTCAGTTGGCTTACCATCGAAGACCTACTTAGTATCCAGCCGATCGACAGATAAAAAGGAATAGAAATATTTCCTGATATAAAAGCGCCAATAACGAATGAGTTTATGAAAAATATATCCAGTGCACGATCTCGGTTTTGTACCTTTACAATAAGTAGTCGCCGAGCTTTCGAAAATACCAAAAAAAATATAATCGAGAATACAACAATTCCAAATTGGGAAATATAATTAATTACTGATATATTCCCTTTGATGTACACATCGTTTGTCACCCAGGTAGCTTCTGAAATGTATGCCTTGGCAAAGTAATGAAGTAGACCTGGGCCGAACCCTAGCAACAAATTCAAGATATTGTCCCTCCAGGCAAGCAATGGTAAGAAAATGAGGTCATCAAACATGAGTAGGTCTAAGTCAGATAAACTCTTAAGAAGGTCAGAATGGCTACCGCGTAAGCCTAAGTCGTCAAGCGAGAATCGGTCTAGAAAAATATACGTTCCAATGGTAAGAATCACTGTCACCGCAATAGCATTCCACGCGCGTGCCATGACTAAACGCACTGCCATCAACAGCATCGCTACAACGTAACCATTGCCAGACGAAGTTGCCAAAAATAAAAACACACATATACAAATGGCTCCTATGCGAATAGCGGCCGCCCACTTTCCTTCCAGTCGATCTTCCCATAACAGGAATGCTAAAACTACGATATAAACTGAAAGATTCTTAGGCTCTGCAGCAAGGCCGCTTGGTCGAAGACCAACAAATCTATCAAATACGTAATTCCCAACGAATGGCAAGTTCAGTAAGTTGGCTAGGAATTGGTATATACAAATAAAAGCCATTAATGCGAAGCTGCCATAGACAATCTTTCTTACAGTCGTAAAACTGACATGCGAGGCAAGATAATAGCCAGCGGCAACCTCCAGAAATGAAAATAGCATAGAAAAACTGTATCGAAGTGATGTGGCCACAAGCTCCGCTATATTCCATTGAGGCGAGTCGATGAGCGATACTATCGACAGCATGCTTAATAACAACGCGTGGACGAATAGCGCAACGAAAACGGAATATACAGACTTTATTTTTCTTGATGAAGAATACCGAGATGCCGTTGCAATAGACGTCCATTCGTATTTTGCAATAATCCGCCGTTTAATTAATTTGCCAAAGATAACCATTACCCCAGCGGCCAGCATTAAGCGCATATCATTTGGGATATATGAAAATGGATTCAGACATAAAAATATTAACGCAAGTGTCGATAGCTGGCTAGGGCTCATGTTATTACTCCTTGCTACGGCGCGTAGGGAAAATTTGATCATCAGGTAAGTTGAATGACGCAACCGAACCAGCCCCCACAATTGAACGTCTGCCTATTCGAGACCCTTTTAGTACAATGGAATGAGCTCCCAAAAAGGCCATTTCGCCAATATACACAGGTCGTGTAGCACCGCGATCATGGGTGGTGCCTCGAATATTCGCATCGAGTGAGTGGAAGTCGGTGTCCCAAATGTTGCAACCGCCTCCTACTAAGGCGCCGTCACAGATCATGACAATTTCTTGTGCCACGATCGTGCTATTTGATATACCAACTCGATTTCCGATTTTCAAGATGCCGCTAGAATAAACTATAAAAACGGTTTTTGTATGCCCTCCGATTGGGTTGTGACGAAGACCCGAATTAATTATTACATCATCACCTATTTCAATACTTCCATGATTACTTATTTGGATTCTCCCATTGATGACTAAATTCTTGCCAAATTTTACGCCATTGATCCTCAAAATAACATAGTTATGCAACCAATCACCACAACCAAATATTTTTTTTATAACGTACTTAAACACTAGACACTCTAAATTTCATACAAACTTTTCGAAAATCAATATATATCTTTTTAAGCACTATCAACGCAAGACTCGGAATGAACACAATAGGCAGAAAAAGAAGCCAATAAGCAAAAAGACCATGACAGTGCCTAGTGATCAAATAGATTATTTCTAGATTTGAAGTTTTAGTGAATCTATTACTTATAGCATGACCATTAATCTTGCGATTAACATAATTCGGAATTATTCTTCTAGAGAACATCTCTTGCTTAATTCTATCTAGTATTTTTTTGTCGACTTTTATGCACGGAAATTCGTTAATAATGCAAAAAAAATCACCAGCAAAAACTTTAAACCAGTTGTACCCACCTGAGTTATCATCGTACGGCGAAAATAATATCTGTCGGTTAAGGTATACAAACGATTGACCAGTTTCTACACCACAAAGAAAGTAATAAAAATGATGCATGTTCGTATCCAAATAGCGCCCGAGATATGGTGCAATCATGTTTCTTTTAAATATACAAGCAGAAATTAGAGTTGGCAATAAGCCGGTTTTTTCAAGAAATACATCGCGCTCAATTTTTAACCTAGCCGTTGAGTTTTCATTACCTGGATTCGATAATGGAAAAAATGGCAAAAACAAAATATCCGGATCATCACTCTTAAGACTTTCTAGAATTAGACTGAGCGATCCTTGCGTGAGGTGATCATCATCCGACAAGATGAAAATAAACTTTCCCCGTGAGTATTGGTAGCAATACTCAAAGTTGAGTGTAGGCCCAACGTTTGATTGCTGAATATGAAGTACCGCATTAGGGCGACATTCTGCCCACGTATTAAAGATTGTTGCTATCTGAGTAGATGGGCTATTATTGTCGGAGACGATAATATCAATCAATACTTGGTCACCAAATGAAAGGGCGTCAAACTGTTCGCCTAAGATGCGAAGAGTTTCCGTAAGTTCATTTGGACGGTTGTATGTTGGAATACAAATAGACAGAAGTGATTGTGCTTGCAGCATTAAATTTAACTCACTGAATGTAAAGACTCTTTCCAGTATTTTCTGAAAAACAGCGTCGCGACCCACGGCAAACATAGAAACGCCAGCACACCCGCATATAGCGCCATCATCAATTGGATATTACTGCTACCCGTAAATGCGAGTACGGCCAGCGTAGCCAACCCGGTGATGATCGATGGGGCCATGAGTGGTTCTTCTCCATGTGCCCGCATGTAGACGGCTAAAGAAAAAACGACTTGATTTACTACGGCGGCAATCGCCATCCAATTTAGAACGGCCCCATCGGGAAGTCGGTCTACTGCTGGGATGTGCAAGACGCGCATTAAGCTGATAGATATGATCACGCCAATTGTGAGCGAAAAGTTAACCAAGAATGAGACCGTGAACTGTCGCCTAAATACAGCCCGGGCCGCAAACCGGTTACCTGCGTTCAGCTGTTTTGTAATCTCCGGAGCTTTAGCATTGACCCAACTCATAGAAAGTGTGGTGAGCGCACCAAACACCGCCAGCGCCAAGCCTACCGCCCCGGCATCGATTGGACCATGGTACTTGAAGATCACAGGATTGAACATTTGGAAAACTAAATAACCACTTATCCAACTAACTGCGATTTTCCATTGAAATGGAAATATATCTCGACGCCAGTTTAGATGGTTTGAAGACACGGAAGTCCTACCGAGCCTACGAAGGGCTGTGATGAATTTGCCGTCAAGACGCCACCAGATAACAGCTCCGACGAGGTTAGCACCGGCAATAAGTGGCATCGCTAGCAGGCCGTAACCGTATATTAAGCAGAGCCATGCGCACAGATATCCAAAAATCGACTGTATCGTGCGTAAGCGAGCGATCTGCCCCACTTTACCTGTACCTTCGGCGATGGCCAAAAACGGACTAAAGAAAAGATTTCCAGCTGTGAATGCAGTCATTAAGAGCCAACTTGGGAGCCATTGGTCTAGCTGTAGTTGGTTGGATGAAGCAAAAAAATATGCGCCACCCGTGCCGATCAAACAGAAGAACAAAATGGCCAGTATTTGGTATACCTTGAACACCTTGCTCACTAAAGCACCGAGCGTATGAAGTCTGTCAGCATCACCACCTAAACAACCGTCTTTGGTTAAGTGAAGCCAGGGCATCTGGGCTGCGGTGAACTGAACCAGCACATAATTCAACCCGAGTTCAAAAAATATTTGTAGTGCCAACACGCTGGCAAATGTAAAATAGTAGCCTTGCTCCAGTTGTGTCAGAAATATTGGCACTAGCAGGACTGTGATCGTACCGGCCAGTAATATCCATAGCCGTAACGCGAGTGTAGCTGCAACATGGAAGTCGATTAGCGACATCGCTCGAGAAATAATATTCAATGGCTTTGACATAAAGATAGTTTGGCCATGTCATTACTTCAATAATAAATTAGTAGCGGTCAAAATATTTTCTAATGATGTTTGCGATGGAAAATAACCATATGCTTCCCCCCGCTTATTCTTTGAAAAATATTTCATCTTTATTCCAGTCGCATTGAGCCCTACTGGCAATTTACTTACTTCATACCGCAAGCCAAATTGCTCTTTAATTGACGACAGCAACGTCATTTTTTTAATCGGTGCCTTGGTATAGCAATCTACAACATCGTTTATTGGCGGTGATAATAATATTCGTAAAACCAACTGATAAAAATCGTCAGAGCCGATGTAATCGCGAACAATATTATCCGATGAGGTAATTAGGGTGTCGCCAGACTTTATAGTCCGCAAGATATCCGTAATCAAGAAACGTGCTGAAATATCCTGTGTGTGACTAAAATAGTTGAACACACGGAAATCAACAATCGACAGATGTGGCAATGAGCGGTGACGGCATTCGGCGTGCAGTTTGGCAACGGCATACCAGTCCTGTGGCTGCAGGTTGTTGATCGCGATGATGGCCTTGATGTTTTCGTTCACCGGCTCATCAAAGCTTGCGCCATAGGCGGCACCGCTACTCAGAAAGATGTACCTGCAATCAGGATGCTGGCGCACATAGTCCAAGGCCATC
>JACMQE010000076.1 GCA_014377145.1 Glaciimonas sp.
ACAAGATAGTGAATTTATTTATGGTATTATTATTTATCTACCAACTTTAAAGAGAGATAATTTATGCCTATTTGGAATCCATCAGCTGAACAAGTCGTATTCATAAAGAAACATTTTGACGATGCAAAAGCACTCTTAATTGAAACACCTGTTCTTGACAATTCTGACTTGATGGCTGCAAGTTTACTTATATGCAAAGAATCCCATGACACCAATTATTTCAAAAATTTCTGGATTACATTTCAACCTGAAATTAATGAGTTCATGTTGACCATGCTTGATGAAATGGTTTCAATGGATAAAAAAGGAGCTAACATATATTACCATTGCATTTCCGATTGGTTAGATGAAGGAAATTTCGATGCAGTATTAGGTTTCTTCGAAATAATGGTAATTAATCTCACGAATAAAAAAGGGAATTCAAGCAAGGAAAAAAATTCTAAATTATTTCTTAACTAATATAGCAGGAAATTTCTTAAAAATTATAGATGCATTATTGAATCCAAAAATTCGCTCAACCTTACAGTAATAAGTGAAATAATAAATTACAAGTGGCGCGACAATGACGAAAAGACATCCGAACAACAAATTAAGTTCTATTCTCGTCACCCCGAACTTCAAAATAAAAACTCTGACACCACTTCCAAAAATAATATGCATCAAATAAATAGGCATCGATGCTAATCCCAAGAGTTCGATGACTTTTAATTTCTGAAGTTTAATTATTACCAGCGATATTTGTAAAACAAGGAACATTCCCAAGAAGGCTGCGGGTAACGCCACTGGCGAGGAAGGTGAATCAAAAGAAAACGCCACATATAATGAAAAGAGGAAACCTGCAGCTATAAAAACAATTCCTTTGAAATTACTAAGATCGGTGACCCATTTTTCAAGGTAAGGCGCACTTAATAAACCCGCTGCATAAAACAAGAAAAAACTAAATGCATTTGAAATCACGCCTAACGAAAAATACATCCCACAGACATAGCAAACAATGGATGCCAACAGGACAATCCGACGGTTAGTCGTTAAGATCACAATCATTATGTGACAAAGAAATAAAGCGTGCAAAAACCAGAACTGCCCAATGGGTTTCCACATTATTTCAAAAAGATCAAGCCAATTGACAGCACTATTGACCTCAGAGGACATAAAAATCTGAATTCCACCCTGAATGAGAGACCACAAAAAATACGGATATACAATCGACGAAAATTTGCTTCTTAGGAAATTATCTTTTGCAAACCCCTTAGAAACATTCATGCCTGCAAGCAAAAAAAACAGAGGCATATGGAACGTGTAGATGGCATAGTCCAGTCTCATTTACCAGTGCGAATCCGGCACAACATGAGCGGTATTAAGTCCCCGTAAAACGTGGCCAAATACTACAAGCAATATACCTATACCTCGTGCGTAATCCCATAGGCGTTTCCTCGACATCGCGTTGACACTATCGCTTCCCACTGGATACAAGATCGTTTTGCTTATTTTTTGAATAAATAAATCCAGTGAAACCTACAAATTTAATTTTTCGCTACGACGATAATTACGCAGCAGATTCCTGCTCTTCATTGTCGCGAGGAACTGTACGGCGATCTCTCGCATCTCGCCAGCTATTGGTTGGGCAATCCGATACATGCATCATCGTGCCCTGTCGATCAACGCAGTAATCCTTGCAGACGACCATTTCAGTCATCTCGGTATTGGGGGTTACCCGTGTATATTCAAATAGTACGCTGCGTACCACCTCTGCGCCTGCGCAGATATGGCTGCCATGACCGATCCATGTAGGACCAACGATCGTGCTGCCTGCCTCAATCTTGGTACCGGAACCAATGTAAACTGGACCGGTGATCGTGGTACCTTCCCAATCAATGCTGGTATTGAGGCCAACCCAGATCCCATCGGCAATTTGCGTCCCAGGCATTGTCATATGCGCAACGCTACCACTAAGCACGCTTTGCAACACAGACCAGAAGTCTTTTACGTTGCCAATGTCGATCCAATTAAAAAAGCGTTTTTGCGCAAAAAACGGAACGCCTTTCGCTACCAATAACGGAAACAACTCCGAGCCGATATCGAACATCTGGTCGGAAGGAATTAACTTCAGCACCTCAGGCTCCAGGATATAAATGCCGGTACTCGCCAAATTCGATAGCGCATCTTCCGGTTTTGGTTTCTCCTGAAACGACAGCACGCGACCTTGATCATCGGTGACAACCATACCGTATTCCGACGATTTTTCGTTCGGGACTTCCTTGGTAATCACACTAGCCATCGCACCTTTACGGCGATGCTCGAATAACGCTGATTTGATATCCAAGTCGATAATCGCATCACCGCAAATGACAATTGTAGTTTCGTCAAAGAAACCACCAAACTCCTGGATCTTCTTCATCCCGCCAGCTGAACCAATCGGTTTCGGACTGACGATGCGTTCGTCATTAATATAACCTTCAAACGAATACCCGATTTGTGCCCCGAAGCGCTGACCTTCACCGAAGTAATTTTCAATTTTCTGGTGCAAATAACTGACGTTAACCATAATTTCGGTGACACCGAATTTCACAAGATGATCAACCAGATATTCCATGACTGGCTTGCCGAGTATAGGAATCATCGGCTTCGGAAGTTCATAGGTTAGTGGCTGGACTCGTGTACCTTTGCCTGCAGCGAGGATCATTGCTTTCATTGCGTTCTCTTTCATGTAGATAAAAAATATCAATAGTTAATGTTATATCATCATAAAGCAGACGAATATTTTTTTAGGTACATAGCCTAAAGCTGTATTTAAATTTTCGGAAAACGGCATTTTCGCCTAAACATATTCATCTAGACGAAAATGATAAAGCAAGACTCATTTTCCACTGTCCGTTAGGGTCGAATGTTACGCTTTAAAACAGGTCACTAAAGTTAGCCAGCACACTTAATTATTGAAATATTGAACATCCATAAACATTAATCACAAATAAGGTACTTCCCCTCCCTACTTATCTACATGCTGCATTTTTAAACCGTCAAATATTTGTCCATTTCTCGCAATCCAATAAGGATTAAAGTGATCATTATCTTTAAATATTGGAATATTTTCATATTCGTCAAAAACCGAACAGTCCTCCAATTTACATAATCTCGGTCTAAATGAGAGCAGTTGAAAATTCTCATCATTTTTATAACTCTTAAATAAATTATCAAAGGATTTATTTTTATCGAAGAATTCTTTTGAATAAAATTTATTTTTTACGGTACCGAACCAGAACAAATCTCTTGCAGCCTTTTTTGGGACATTCATTTTGAACCATGGTGTGGAATCGACTACTGCCACTATTACTTTTCTCGCCAAAATCTTATCTATCGATTTCTTTGTTGTTTCTATCGATAAATATGGGTTGCTATCACTACTAAGTGGAATACAGAGACTTCCCTTGAAAGTACAGAGGCCGTCAGAATGGTCCGAGTATCCGGTCCAATTTTGAGAGATAATAACCGTATTATATTTTCCTGACTCAGCTAGTTCGAAAGCTTTCCTCGTGAACTCGCGGCAATTATTATCTACGCCCACTCGTTCAAAACCTTCTATTATTGGACATCCTGATTTGACATAAAAAGTCGTATTGACTTTTCCATTCTCTTTAAACCATGAATACAAATGGCCCGCATGGGAATCTCCAATCACCAAAATTTTTTTTGTATTTAAATTAGAATTGATCGTACAAAATTTTGAATTGCCTTTCCCATTATTTTCGCATTGACTATCATAGGTAGTGCCTAACTCGGCGAGCTTAATATTTGCGTATAAATCTTTATTTTTGACTCGCAACATCAGGCCATCACTTTTTTCAAATATATATGAAATGCAAAAGAGTGAAATGGCAACAATTGCCAGTTTTGATATGCCGCCATTTATATTCGATTTGTTGAAAATATTTAGACCCTCAACATAGCGATATGATAAATAACCCAAGAATATTGATAGTGATATCCCGATTAATTTCACTATTTTTGAAAAACCATCAAAAGATTCTGTAATTATTAATGCTGTAACCAATGGCCAATGCCAAAGATAAATAGAGTACTACCATGTTCCCAAATATTGGATAAATGGATTTTTTAACAATAAATTTCCTTGAAACCTTGAATATAAAATAGTGCATGTCCCAATTACTGGAAGAATCGCATAATATCCTGGCCACCTGGATTCAAGTGATAATATTTTTACCATCACAACTGAGGAAAAAATTAACAGAAGTCCTAAGTAACTTAGAAGCGATGCATATTTTTCAGTCGCATATCGTATTCCGACCATAAATACCAAGCCGCCGGCAAGCATTTGCCAGGATCTTGTTAAGACCGAGAAAAATGCATTTCGAACATCACCAAATAAACAATATGCAAGAGAGGCCGCAGTGCATATTAGTAGAGCAATAAATATATTTCTCTCATTGTTTATAGCATTTTTTGATTTAGTTACTTTTAAACACAACCAAAGCAAGACTGGGTACATCAAATAAAATTGCCATTCAACGGAAAGTGACCAAGTATGTAGAAGCCAACGATCATCAATACCTTCAGAGAAATAGCCCGTCTTTGCCCCATAGTACTTATTCGAATCAAATATCAGGGCGTGAAAGACTTGCTCAGACAAGCTACTCAAATCAATTGGAGAAAGGAAAAATGCACCACAGAATAAAAGAATAAAAATAAGAAAATATAGTACCGGGAATATTCGGAACGCCCTTCTTTTGACAAACTCAAAATAGTTGAAATTCCCTCGATCTAGTCCACTATAAATAATCTTGGTCATCAAGAATCCGGAAATAACGAAAAATACGTCTACACCAACGAACCCCCCTTTTAAAATACCGATATTGAAGTGATAAAACACCACCATTAGCACACTTATTCCGCGCAATCCATTTATATCATTTCTAAGTAATGTCACTATCGGTCCTGTCATCAAAATAACGTTTTCGCTTATGAGTATAAAATTGATTCCGTATAATAATTATTATATTTATGGAAATTATTTTTATAATTCACCGGACCTAATACTCGCTTGAATTAGCTCCGTTAAAATTAAGCACCCTATGGACTCATCCGATTAGATGTCAACTTAAAAACTTCGATCACACTATTTAACGATATTTAAAACACTGCTTCAGAAAAATAATAATGTCCCACGTGTATCTCCGCAAGAGCCGGCGCGGTTCCAGGTATAGGCGATAGAGCCATTCCAGCCGCAGCCGCTTGACCACAGCCGGTGCACGTTGCTTGTCACCAGACCAGAAATCAAACAAGGCACCTATTCCCATCAGCAGATTGGCATCCAGCGCGGCACGATGGTCCAGTATCCATTGTTCCTGCATCGGATTTCCCATCGCTACGAGCACGACCTGTGCCTTCGCCTCGTTAATTTTTTGCACCAGATCCGGTACATTCCGCATGCCCGCATAGCCGTCGCAGAAACCAACTACATCCTGTCCGAGGACGCGCTTTGCATGGGCTGCCGCGCGCTTGGTGACTTCGGGGCGCCCCCCAAGCAAGAACACGCGCAGTGGCACTTTGGCCTTACCAAATAAAAATGGCGTGAAGTCAGTGCCATTCAGGTTGTCCGCAAAACGGCGCTTGAGTAGCAGTTTGGCTGCTATGTCCATACCAATACCGTCATTGACCAAAACGATATCGTCGTCCGGAAATGATTCAAGTACGAAGCGACACTTGACGATGAAATTGGTATTGGCAAAAAGGAGCGCGGTTTTACTGTGATTGGCGATCCGTTCCAGCAGATGGTCGGCAAGTTGATGACGTGTGATGCTTAATACCGGAAATTGACTGATACGGTAAATCGATTGATTGTCCATCTCGGCGTTCTCCTACCTGTTTGATGCCTTCCTGCAGCGATAGAGCATCCTAAGACTTCGTTTTGCACACGCGGTATCGGGTCACAACTCACCATCGCGCTTCGAGCGTACCCATTCCACTTGTCGGCTAACAAAAAACTTCAGGTACAGCGGTATTTTCCAGAAGACGTAAAACACGGCCATCGCCAGATTGGCGGCACTGAGTCTTTCCCGTCCATAGCGCCACCATGACAACATGACGGCAGTCACCAGTCCACCCATCACTACACAGGCAAAAAGGACCGGCGCAAGATTTGCCGTGATCACGGCGAATAGCCCCGTAACGACAAACAATGCCAATACCATCAGGGTAAGTAACGCCAACGGCGGCACGCAAAGGTCCAAGCCTAAGGCGATCATTCCTGCATTCCGCTGACGCAGTCCGCCAAACAGGAGGGGCGGGGCTTCGGTCAGCATCATGCTGATATGTCCGTGCTCCCAGCGTGTGCGCTGGGTTTGTGTACCCGACTCGCTCATCGGAAAAGTGCTTGATATCAGCACATCCGGACAAAACAGCGGAGGATTACCTGCCCTTGCGAGATCCATTCCGAGCTTTAAATCCTCAACAATGTTGCCGTTCGCTAACGATGCAGTACTGATCGTGGCCCATGAAAACGCCATGCCCGTTCCCATAAGCTGGCACGGCAAACCCAACCGGTGATAACCCAGGGGGCGCACAAGGTTCTTCACTAGCCAGGCAAACTCGGCGATTTTTTTCATCGGACCACTATTTTCAAGTGCTCGCATCAGCGAAAGTGCCTGGATGGGCCGTCCCGTCTGCAACGACAGTCGTGCAATCCGATCGACGGTCCCAGTGCTGGCGATACAGTCAGCATCAATGATGATGACTACCTCGGGTGGAGATGCTGCCAACACACGCACGCCAAAATCGAGCGCATATCCTTTGCCACGCTGCGACAAGTCAGCACGTACGTGCACTTCAGCACCAGCTCTGAGGGCAATCTCGGCCGTGTCGTCACTACAATTGTCAGCGACAACGATGAGGCGATCTCCATTTTGGAGCTGTGGTAACAAGCTGGAAATCGTGGCAATAACGCCGCTAGACTCATTGTGTGCCGGCACCAGAATAGCGATTGTAGGACGCCGCCCGGTGGCAGGGCTTCCGGCACGCAATGGGGAAAATGCCACCACTGCCTGGAGCAATAGCACCAGAACGGGTATCAAAATGATCGCTAGGGAGATGAACAACAGGATAGCAACTAAAAAACTCATTGATCAGTCCCGAAACTCTATCGACAGTTACTCTGCAGGAGCAGGATTATCGTGTTGGAAAATAATGCGGGCTGGCGCCCCCACTGCAGTAGCTCCATCGGGAACATCGCACAATACGACTGACATTGCTCCGATTCGACAGTTATCACCGATACGCACACCACCAAACACTTGCGCATAAGCACCGAACTCGACATGACTGCCAATAATGGGTACAGGACCATTCTCATGGCGGTTACCGATCGTGACGCCTTGACGCAAGGTGCAGTTCGCCCCCATAACGACCGCCGGATGAAGGAAGATCCCTCCAAAATGCCAGATTCGAAGACCTGGTCCGATATCGGCGCTCTTGGGAAGGCTGATACCCACCACGGTTTCAATAATCCGAAACAGCGGCCAGTACAACGCCGTACAGATTTTTTTGGCTATTCCGTCCGGACGAGCATCAATGCGTCTGCCGAGCCGGTATGCCCAGACGGCCCAAATCGATTGCTCCTTGAGAAACGGACGGCGCATAGCGTAGCGCTCCAGGTCGGCTAACCAATCCTTATCTATGGCCATAAGAAAACCTCTTTTCCACCGCAAGGCTGGAACGCTGTTCGGGTCACGAAATCAAGTACCACCATCGACCAGATCCCCCCTGACGAGCGAAGACGGTCCGACCCCACTAATTGCGTAAACAACGAAACGCGCCTCGGCAGCCGGCCATGGAAATTGCGTACTTTCCCCAGCACCAAGCTCACCGCTGTCAAACAGCTTTGCACCGGATTTGTCGTGTACGGTCATGCGCAACTTGGCGCCACCTTTCGCGCTCGCCGTAAGACGCTGTATCGATCCCACCTTGGGGCTGGACCATGAAATCTTGTTCAGGCCACGGCCAGAATAATTTACCTGAGTAACACGGGTTGATGTCGCGGGGAATACGACAGCCTGAGCCAGCGTGTCGAACACGCCGAGCAGCGGCCCTGTCTGGGCTTGCCAAGGCCCCCGCATCGACAGCCGGTTAAATACCTTTTCCGGCACCATGGCCTGATTGTTGCCATCCATCCAGGTCTTTGCAGATATCACCTGCCGCAAACCGGCGCGAATGCGATCAAGTTCAGCAGCGACGGCATTGTCCCAACTGCTGGTACTCATTTTGAAATCTGCGCCGTTCTCTACATAGATCGTAAAAGGAGTCCCGTAGTTACGATCAACGACATAAGCGCCATGCAATTTCAGCGTGTCCGCTACCTTGCGTAATGCCGGACTCGCAATTTTTGACGTATCGTAAGAAGGCGGTAGCATCATCAAAGCCCCCTCAGGAATCATTCCCGTGTTTGGCGTCTGTACGACGCTGTCACCCGACGTGGCCGGATAAATGAAGTTAGGATTTGCCGCAAGCGCATTGAAGGTCAACGACATCGCCAGTGCATGGTGATAGACAGCTTCGCCATCATTGATCTCGTGCTTGCGCATCAAGCCCGCCGACGTAGGCACACCCGCTGCACGAGATCCTTGAAAATAGTGCGCCGGATCACCCCATCCACGACCCTCGATGC
>JACMQE010000077.1 GCA_014377145.1 Glaciimonas sp.
ACCAGATTCCAAAGTGTGTCCTATGTATTTAGGGGCGTCGCTGCCAATAGGTTCAGCTGCCGTGCCATGGAGATCACATACAAAGCCACTGCACTTTATATTTGCTGGGTCCCTAAGTCATCGAAAAGCTATTGATATCATTCTGGCAGCTTTTACCCTTATAAAGCAATCTGGTCTCCACTACCAATTGAGTTTTGTAGGTGGGGAAGGGGAGCCTGGTTGGATAAAGCAGATCGAAAAAACGCCGAATGCCCGTTATATCCCCGGGATACCGCAAAATGTACTTTATGGACTAATAGGGGAGGCGGATTGTCTCCTTTTGCCGTCGCGCTTTGACTCGTTTGGCATGGTTGTAGCTGAGGCGATGGCCTGTGGAACTCCAGTCATCGTTTCCACACAAACAGGGGCAAAAGCCATCTTAGAGAAATTTCCAGGTGCTGGTTGGATCGTGGATCCCGATGTACAGAGTTTGTATCGCTGCGTTAAGGCGCGAATTGATGATCGTGCATCGATATTTTCCGCCCGTGCGTATGCTTTGCAAGCGGCGAATCATTTCACATGGGCGGCTTATCGGGAGCGGGTAGGGTCTTACCTTGAAAACTGGATGACTAAAGAATGAATTCACAAACTTTGGCCCGCCCTCCCATCAGCATGCAAAAGCGAATTGGAATAATCGCCAAACTATTCTTAGCTGTCATCATTATTGTAATTATCGAAGGTGCGCTACGCAAATGGATATCGCAAGGATTAACTATTGTGCTGGTGGCTCTCCGCGATCTTATGGCAGTTTATGCGATAGTATTGGCAATAAAAACCGGACAACTGAGATTTAAAACGACTGGCGCATTAGTTCTCCTTGGATGGACGGTTTTAGTAATGATATGGAGCCTACTCCAGGAAATGGTGAATGGCCCGCAGCCTTTTATTTTGTTGCTTGGTCTTAGATTCTGGCTTTTGTATTTATGGCTTGCTTACGCAGCAGCTGTTTGTGTCACTGAGTATGAGTTCAAGGTAATTTCTAAGTATTTGCAGGCCAGTCTGTTCCTGATGTTGCCACTTGTGGTGATTCAGCATTTCCAACCCCCTGAGGCGTTTATTAATAAGCAATTGGACGACGATAGTTTTATTTTTCAGGTGGCTGCCGGGATAGTACGCACAACCGGAACCTTTTCATTCACCACGGGCTACAGTTGTTACTTGTCACTTGTTACGCCATTTATGTTTGCTTTGGCGTCACCCGGATTGAACTTTTGGCGTAGAAAATGGATACCGGTTATGAGCTTGGGTACAATAGCAGCGGCGACTGCGGTAAGTGGTTCCAGAACAGCAATTTCCTTTTTGGTAATTATTTTTGTGGTGTATCTGATATCTTTCTTGTTTTATACAAGAAATAGAAGTCGGTCATCTTCCGCATCTTTACTAATTTCTGTGGTATTAATAATCGGATCATTTCCTTATATTTTGTCAGGTGCTATTGACGCTAATAAAGAACGATTTCAGGGCGCCGCAGAAGTCGAAAATTTTAGCGGGCGAACGGTTGAGATGTTGGTGGGAAGCTCGGAGATATATCGTGATTTTCCATTTTGGGGAATAGGAATTGGAAAAGGAGCTAATGCGGCTGGATCCACAGAAAACCAAGAGCGAGCATTTTTGGCGGGCGAATTTGAGACTGAGCGAATAATCCGGTCCGGCGGTGTTCTCGGTGTGATATTAATTATTTTAAAAATATGCGTGTGCTGGCTTGGCTTATTCAAGTCTATCCAGATTTTAGGAGGTTTTGGGAATTCGTTACCCTTAATGTTGTGGGTTTCCACTACAGGTGCACTTTTTCTTTGGACAATATTAGGTCAACTCAGCGTTAACGCTTTGGGCTATTTACTTTTTGGAGTTGCGTTGATGTCGCTTCGGTTCCCATCAATCAGGGCTTGATTTTGCACATTGTTATTTTTTCACATCCTTCGTTTCTCGAAAGTGAGAGCATGCCCCGGCTTGCAAATATGATTGCATCAGGTGTGCAGTTGCGCGGTCATACGGTAGTGTCTTGGGTACCTCAGGCTATGTTCAATCTCTTGCCATTTGGACGTCGGTTTAAAAAGTGGCTTGGTTACGTAGATCAGTTCATTATATTTCCACTGCTGGTGAAGTGGCGATTGAGAAAAATGCCCCTCGACACGGTTTTTGTTTTTTCGGATCAGGCACTTGGGCCTTGGGTTCCTTTGGTGGCCGGTCGTCCCCATGTAGTTCATATTAATGATTTATTGGCTGTGCGTTCTGCTGTGGGTGAGTTTCCTCAAAACTCGACATCTTGGTCTGGACAGATATACCAAGCATTAATTCGGCGCGGCTTGGGCCACGGTCGTTGTTTTATTTCCATCTCAGAAAATACTCGTAAAGATCTTCATCGATTTTTACCTAGCAAGCCACCAGTCTCTGAAGTGGTCTATCTTGGGCTGAATTTCCCCTTCCATCGAATGAGCCAAGCTATTGCCGCCTTATCTGTTGCGAAAGAGGATCTTTCGTTACCCCAGTCTGGCTTTCTTCTGCATGTGGGCGGCAACCAGTGGTACAAAAATCGTGAGGGCGTTATTGAAATTTACCGAGCCTACGCGGAGAAAACGGCTAATCCACTGCCGCTTTGGATGGTTGGCGCAGTACCAACAGAGGCCTTGAATGGCTTAGTTCGGGGAGTTCCAAACGAGGGTGTCGTGAGATTCTTGCCGGGGCTTTCTAATCAACAGGTATGTGCAGTGTATTCGTTAGCACGATTGACGCTGTTTCCAAGCTTGGCTGAAGGCTTTGGGTGGCCCATCTTAGAGGCGATGGCCTGCGGATGCCTTGTTTTGACAACTGGCGAAGCGCCGATGACAGAGGTGGGCGGGAGTGCCGCGTTTTATATCCCACCAAAGCCAATGCGTGACGTTGGAGCGTGGGCAGAACATGCTGCCGAGCGTATTGCGGAAATACTTGCTCTTTTGCCCGAAGAGGTCAGCCATAGACGGCAAATAGGCTTCAACCAAGTTGCACAATTTGATGCCGAGCGGTCGCTTGACGCCTACGAATGCATCTATCAGCAAGCCCTTGCAGCGTGCGGGAAATGAAATTCCTCCACGTTATCTCGTCCACCAATCCACAAGGCGGCGGCCCAATAGAGGGTGTGAAACAGCTTCATGCGCCACTCCGCGGTTTGGGTGTAACGGTTGAAATCGCCTGTTGTGACGCGCACGGTGGGCTATGGCATTGGGTAACGGGTATGCCAACCATTCACGCCTTGGGCCGCTCGGAACTAACTTACACCGACAACTCGCAGTTTCTGCACGGGCTGCAGAAAAACCTACATCGCTTTGACGCAGTTATCGTCAATGGTCTTTGGCAATACCACGGTCTAGCTGTACGGCAGGCTTTAGCGGGGATCAAAGTACCCCATTTCGTATTTACCCACGGCATGCTGGACCCTTGGTTTAGGCGCACCTGTCCGCTAAAGCATCTTAAAAAATGGTTGTACTGGCCTTTGGGTGAGTACCGCGTTCTGCGCGGTGCGCGGCCAAACGGTCAGGGTAATTTGATGCCTGCTTTGTATTTTTTGCCCCTCGCTGTCATTTCAAAGCATGCTGCGTGCGGCGATGCAATCAATCTTTAATCAGGAGATCCGTGTTATGAGAAATAACAACCTAAGGAAGCGCATTCTTGTTACCGGTGGTGCTGGCTTCCTGGGAAGCCACCTTTGCGACAGGCTTATTGAGCACGAGCACGAGCACGATGTGCTTTGTGCTTGTCACGCCACTTGGCCAGTGCGTCTGGCTGGGTAGTGACTTCGATGTTCTCTTCAGTTCATATCCAAAAAAACATACGCTCGGTTAATATGTGGTTGAGTGATAAGAGGATGATGTACGCCATTGAAAAATTGACTCCGAGCTTAAAAAGTAAAAATCAAGAGTGAGGTATTTTAAATGAGTTTTCGAAAAAGTAATTCGGTTGGTAATATTAAAAATTTATTTTCGTGGATTAAAGAAAATCTATCTTTTTTCCTTATGCGGTTAAAAGGATTGAAAAATAAAAATAATGAATTTTCAGATTTATTTAAAGAAATTGATGGTTATACAAGC
>JACMQE010000078.1 GCA_014377145.1 Glaciimonas sp.
AATCGCGATGGTGCGTTTGCTAGCGCAGGTTTCAGGCTCCGCCGGTATGTGCGGTGGCCAGGCAATTGATCTCGATAGCGTTGGGTTGCAAATACCAATCGAGGCCCTCGAATGGATGCATCGACTGAAAACCGGTGCATTATTGCGTGCTTCGGTGCTTTTGGGGGCGCTCAGCGGTAAGACATTGTCTCTGGTAGAAACCAATTCGCTGGAGGCTTACTCTAAGGCAATTGGATTGGCCTTTCAAGTGGTTGACGATATTCTTGATGCTACAGCTGATTCGGCAACATTAGGCAAAACGGCGGGCAAAGATGCTGCGGATAATAAACCGACGTATGTATCGATTCTCGGCTTACCGGAATCGCAAGCATTGGCGCAAAAATTGCGTAATGACGCGCATGCGGCGGTTGCGCCCTTCGGAGTTAAAGCGCGGCGTCTGCACGAGTTGGCAGATTTGATTGTGCAGCGGAAAGCTTAGACATCATGAATTTACTCAATAAAATAAACAGCCCGGCTGATTTACGCCTTTTGTCACGTGCGCAACTAAAGCAACTGGCGGACGAGTTACGCGAATTCGTGATCGATTCCGTGTCACAAACTGGCGGTCATTTGTCGTCAAATTTGGGGACTGTCGAGCTGACAATTGCGCTGCATTACGTTTTTAATACGCCTGAAGATCGCGTAGTTTGGGACGTTGGTCATCAAACTTATCCCCATAAAATTTTGACGGGTCGTCGCGACCAGATGAAAACTTTGCGCCAGTTTGAGGGAATTTCAGGATTTCCAAGACGTGACGAAAGTGAGTACGATACGTTCGGTACCGCTCACTCATCGACATCGATTTCGGCCGCGCTCGGGATGGCGCTGGCAGCCAAGACCAAAGGCGAAGATCGTCATGCCATCGCCGTGATTGGGGATGGTGCCATGACCGCCGGGATGGTGTTCGAAGCGATGAACAATGCCGGGGTGTATGAGGATATCAATTTGTTGGTGATTCTCAATGACAACGATATGTCGATCTCGCCGCCAGTTGGCGCCTTGAACCGTTATCTGGCGCGCCTGATGTCGGGTCAGTTTTACGTCAAAGCCAAGAATGTCGGCAAGTCAATGTTGCCAGGTCCGGTACTCCAACTCGCCAAACGCTTTGAAGAGCACGCCAAGGGCATGATAGTACCGGCCACTATGTTTGAGGAATTAGGCTTTAATTATATCGGTCCGATAGATGGTCATGATCTGGAGTCCCTGATCCCAACTTTGCACAATCTAAAGCATCTAAAAGGCCCGCAATTTTTGCACGTGGTGACCAAAAAAGGGCAGGGCTACAAATTGGCGGAGGCAGATCCGATCCTATATCACGGCCCAGGAAAATTTAATCCGGCCGAAGGTATTAAATCAGCCATTTCTAGCAAAATGACATACACCCAAGTGTTTAGCGACTGGTTGTGTGATATGGCCGCACAAGACGATAAGCTGATCGGCATCACACCTGCGATGGCAGGCGGTTCAGGGTTAGTTGAATTTGAGCAGCGTTTTCCAGCACGTTATTATGATGTAGGCATTGCGGAGCAGCACGCCGTGACGTTTGCAGCCGGACTCGCTTGTGAAGGCTTGAAGCCAGTTGTGGCGATTTATTCTACCTTTTTGCAGCGCGCCTATGATCAGCTAATCCACGACGTTGCGTTACAAAATTTAGATGTCACATTCGCGCTGGATCGTGCTGGGCTGGTCGGTGCGGATGGGGCCACTCACGCAGGAAATTACGACATCGCTTATTTGCGTTGCATCCCAAATATGGTGGTGATGGCGGCTTCTGATGAAAATGAATGCCGTCAGATGTTAACTACGGCTTACCAATATAAAGGACCGGCTGCGGTGCGTTATCCACGCGGCACAGGTGTAGGGGCGGTAATCGACAAGTCGCTTGTCGCGCTGCCATTGGGCAAGGGCGAAGTTCGTCGCCAAGGCAAGGGCGTCGCGATTTTGGCTTTCGGTACGATGCTAGCACCAAGTCTGGGCGCTGCTGAGGCATTGAACGCTACTGTCGCCAATATGCGCTTTGTCAAGCCTTTAGATGGGTATCTGCTGCTGGAATTGGCAAATACGCATGACGCTTTGGTGACAGTGGAAGAGGGTGCAATTATGGGCGGTGCCGGCGCTGCGGTGGCAGAAGCACTGGCTGCAGCAGGATGCGTCAAGCCACTTTTAAATCTGGGTTTGCCAGACCGATTTATCGATCATGGCGATGCTATCCAATTGCTGGTTATGTGTGGCTTGAATGCAGAAGGCATTGCCGCGAGTATCCGTCAGCGTTTTGGTAAAGAAGGGCTGCATTTGTTAGCAACGCTGAGCTAAGCAATATCAAGCGAGGTTAAGTCGTGCTCCCTATTGCAACCACTGTGGCGAACAAAAAACGTATAAAAATTAACAAGCTCGGTTATACATCCGTACGTCGCACATTTTTCCATATTACGTCGGCAACACCCTCAAGTCGATTCAATACCCGCGATAAGATGAATAGCAAATCTGATAGCCGGTTCACATATTGCCGTACAGGTATATTCACGCCTTCGACTTTTCCCAGTGAAATGATGCTGCGTTCAGCGCGGCGACAAACTGTTCTGCAAACATGTGCTAGCGTGGCAGTCTGTGCGTCGCCAGGTAAAATGAATTCTCGTGACGCACGCACTGAACGGGGGTAGATCAGTGTTGTATTTTTCTAGCAAACTATCGAGGCGGCTTACCTGTACATCGTTGATTAACACGTAGCCGTGCATGCACAACTCACCGCCGAGATCGAACAAATCATGCTGAATGGTGAGTAAATCTTCCTTTAAAGGTGTTGATAATACCTGGCAAAGCAAAACGCCGAGGTGCGAGTTTAATTCGTCTACATCGCCGACGGCGTAGATACGCAAACTGTCTTTATCAGTACGACTGCCGTCGCCAAGACCGGTAATGCCATTGTCGCCAGTGCGGGTAGCTATTTTGGAGAGTCGATTGCCCATGATGACCAAATTGGAGGTTAAAATCAAGCCGTACACCAGCCGAGTCAAGATTCCGGTGTAGCCAATTGCTATTCTGCCATTAGATGTATTTTTGGATGGGTTAGGATTGCAAGTATTGATGCGCTTTCATTGATCGGTACGTTGGACGTACACGACCAATGTTTTGGCACTGATCGAAGTAACTTCCGAGCTTAATGGATGCCCACAGTTTTCTCCTCTTCAAGATATATTTCTGGTTTAAAAGGTGGTCGGAACATGGATATGTCAATTTCATCAACGGCGTTGAGCGTGCGTGCTTGTCCTGTTTTCATATCACCTATAGTCTTGGCTACAGCGGCCCCTAAATTGCGTAAGGTCATCCTCTGTTATCCATTGATCGAAACCTGTTTTGCCATAAGTCGTTTCTGGTGTGATGGCATTTACGGCATCCGCTGTTTGCGCCCACCACCATGTTTCAGGAAAAGAGGTGGCGAGAAATCTTGCCCCGCCCACCACCGGCGGGCACTCAATTTTGCCATCATAATGCACTGCAACTGCCTTGATAAAGCTTAACTGTTTTTGCCAAAGCTTCTGCTGAGAGAGGTAGTATTTAGCTGCGTCGTTATCAAAATGGGGGAAGAAAAATGCGGCAGTGTCAGGGTCCGAATTGTATGAATCGAGATTCAACGCCAATACTATAGGTGCTTCTGTATTTAGCATCGCTGTTGCCATTTCGCCCACGTTGAGAATCTGATTTTCGGTGGGTACATTAAGGTTTAAGCCAGGATTTCCAGAAGAAAACAGCCACTGATTTTCAAGGTTGCTTAGTAGCGTTGGTGCGATAGTTACCCAGAATGATGCCATCCTGATTGTGCATTGGAACAATTTTAAAAATGTACTGCTTGGATAATGTTCTTCCCAATACATCATCGGCCAGGATCGCATGTATTAGTCCTTCTAATAAGAAAGAAGGCCCGGTTTCAGCGGAGTGCGTTCTGGCGTTTATCCAAATAGTTTGTTTGGGAGAAAAAGAGGCGCTGTCGGCGATTATCATGATTTGTATCGGCTTTCCAAAATACGGGGACACGCCCAGCGTATCGATCTTTAAATGCGGATTAGCAGACAGGGTAGCTAAAAAAGCCGAAAAATTTTGCATTTTATACGGAAACGTTCGCGCGATCCATACGGTGCCAGCTGAAAATTATTTGTTCACGATAAGCCGGCATGTATCAGGAAAAGTGACATCGCAATCGGGCATTAAGTTCACGTCCTGTTCATCGAACTATTGCCATTTTTTGCCTTCGTAGGAATACACGGGCACAAAATAATAAGGAAAGCCAAAGCGCGTAAATTCAAGAGAAACATGCATTTGATCCCAAGAACATTCTGAATCTGGGGAAAATTGTTCGCTGGTAACGTCATAAAAGAAGGCAATTTTATTTGTTGCTGTGGTGAAAAAATGTACCAAATTGGCTAAGCCAGTTTGGGCAATTGGATTGGTTCATTAAGGTATTTGGCCTGAACCCAATAAGACTACAAGAAGTACGCAAAATGCTAAATAAAAATTCTATCGCAACGCGGTTGCCATCTGTTCACGCACTTTCCGCTTTTGAAGCTGCGGCCCGTCATAGTTCGTTTGCGCTCGCAGCAGACGAACTATGAATCACGCCGTCAGCTTTATCGGATCGGATTCGCTTGTTAGAGGATTTTGTTGGTGAGCAGCTATTCAGTCGTGATGGACTTACCTTCAAATGTGTCGGAGTTCGGTCGGCGCTATTTGGATGTGGTGCGTAACGCGCTGCGGACATTGATCGAGTTTCCGATGCCACATCGTAGTTTACAGTTACAGCCGCGCATCAAAATAACTGTTCAACCGACCTTTGTGCGGCAGTTGTTGATTCCTTATCTCGGCAGTTTTATTGCTGCGTACCCGGATATCGTGGTTAAGATATTTATGTTGGTGCCGTTGTACGATCTTAGTCTGTCAGAAAGCGATGTAGAAGTCCGCTTCGGTGCTGGAAGATATCCCAATATCCTAATATCATCACCGAGAAATTTTTCAAAGAGGCAGCTTTTGCCGTCGCCACACCTAGTTATCTACATCAGATTGGTGGGATTAAGGCCCCGCTGGAGTGACGTAAAGCAACTTTATTACGCTCGGCATTAGAACCTCGGCAGCCTTGGTTTGAGGCTATTGGAATAGAAGATTGGCCAGAATTATCCTCAGGTTTGCGTGCGGATGACCTAGGACGATTACTTGAGTTAATTCGAAACGGCTACGGCGTGGGTTTGACGTGTAAACATTTTGCGCAAAAAATGCTCGCAGATGGCGAGCTAGTGCAGTTATTTGATATCAGTTTGACTTCCCCGCCCCATGCTTACTATTTGGCATACGAACAAAAGCCCTATAAGCGCCCCGAATTAACGATTTTCATTGCCTGGATGAAAAAGACTTTCAACAAACTCTAGCGACTTAGTAGCGACCGGAGGTAACGGGAATGCTAATCAGTCCATGCAAGTTTCTTTGCCAGGTGAAAAAATTTCACTTCAATTGCACAAACTTTTCAGGCGCAAAAGCTATTTAAACAAGCTATAACAATGACATTTTCAATATACTTCCTGGCAAACTAACACGTGTTTTACTGGAGAATGTTTTGACCCTCTGTTTTTTTTCCTCGGCATTGAATGCCGCCTTCGCCGATGGTCGTCGCGCTGCTTCAAAATGAGGAGCAGGTGGTGGCAGTCCTCAACATTTGCTGTGATGTGAATGCCGATCATACCGTGTGGCGTGGGTACGGGTTGTATGGCGGCGCGATGCCGATTACCGATGTGTGGTATCGATGCTAAATTAAATAGTATCGTCAAAATGGAAGCCTATGCGTGCACGGCGGTGGTGCGCAATCTAGCGATTTCGAACGCTGCTGCTGGACACGGATTGTATTATCCGCCTGATCCTTCCTCGCAAATTGCTTGCACGATAGGCGGTAATATCGCTGAAAATTCAGTTAGCGTCCAAAGTCTAAAATATGGGCTTACCGTACACAATGTCTTGCGCGTAAGAATGGTCACGATAGAGGGAGGGTGTATCGTTGAGCTCGGCGGCGGTGCCGGCGGGGTATTGGACGCGCCAGGCCTCGATTTACTGTCGGTGTTCGTTGGTTCAGAAGGCATGCTTGGGATTGTCACAGAGGTCCCTGTCAAACTTATTCCAAAGCCGCAACTGGCACGCTTCATCCTGGCGTCGTTTGACGGTGTTGTTAAAAGCTGTAATGCCTTGGCCAATATCATTGTAGCTAGGATTATTCCGACTGGTCTAGAAATGATAGACAAAACCAGTTCGCGTATGGTCGAGTCATTTGTCAAAGCCGGTTACGACATTGATGCGGCCGCAATTTTATTTTGCGAGTCGGATGGTACAAATGAAGAAGTCGAGGAAGAAATCAGCCGTATGAGTGCTTTGTTCGAAGCCAGCGGCGCAATCCGGATTGAAGTTTCGCAAACCGAGGCATAACGGTTACATTTTTGGTCCGGACGCAAAAATACCTTCCCGGCTGCGGGACGTATTTCACCTGATTACTATTTTATGGATGGGACTATTCCACGGAAAAATCTGGCGCAGGTATCGCTGCGTATTGAAGAAATGGAAGGCAAGCATGGTTTGCGCTGCACCAACGTATTTCATGCGGGTGACGGTAATCTGCATCCGTTGATTTTATTTGATGCAAATGTGCCGGGCGAATTTCATCGGGCAGAAGTTTTTGGCGCAGAAATTTTAGAATTATGCTTGAAAGTAGGTGGCACGATTACCGGTGAGCATGGTGTCGAAATCGAGAAAATTAATTCGATGTGCATACAATTTTCAGCGCTTGAACGAGAAGCATTTTTTGGTTTAAAACGTGCCTTCGACAAGACATTTTTATTGAATCCCGAAAAAGCGATACCAACTTTTCAGCGCTTTGCTGAATACGGAAAAATGTACGTCCAACGCAGCGAAATAAAACTCCCTGAGTTGCCAAGATTCTAAAAAATAAACCTTGGCAACGCCGACAAAAAAATGAAAACAGAGACTAAAGGCGAGATAAACACGCGATGATGGATGAGCAAAAATTCAGAGATCAGATTCTCTCGGGAAGCGGTGATGGAAGCGCGTTGCAAATTCGCGGTGGCGGCACCAAAGACTGGTACGGTCAGGCGCCGCAAGGTGCGTTACTCTCTATACTCGCATCCATAGCAGAATCATTGAATACGAGCCGACCGAACTGGTCATCACCGCACGCTGCGGCACACCGTTGTCAGAAATTGAAGCAGCAA
>JACMQE010000079.1 GCA_014377145.1 Glaciimonas sp.
CCCGCAATTTTTCTGACCTACATAAGACTTACGCAACATTATCCCAACAACGGGCTTATCAAACCCTACCAACGAAAACAGCACGCTAGTACGACCAGGAAAGCACAACGCTGCCGGGACAATTTTGCGTAAGTCTTTACTATATTGCTATTAATATTGGTACCTTGCAATCAAGGGATTGCCGGGTTTGCTATTGTCTCGTCGCATGTAAATGTTAGTCGGATAGAGATTAGCCGTTAAACAGACTACAAAAACCGCCTGCAACACGAACACGGTAACAAACGCGGAAAAAAGAAAAATCTTAGTCTTATACAAGAAATCTCTCTCATTCTTTTACGTCTTTTCTGAGAAAAGCAAAAACACAATTTGGCTAAGGGTTAAGCGCCCCTTATTTCACTTCCGCAGAAAATTTGGAACTAAATGCTGGGATCGTCTATCTGCACTGGTCAGACTTTTCTTAATCAACAGATAATCTCGAAAGGTAATTTCTTGTAAATGCAAGACTTATCAGCCGAGATAACTCTTTTTGCGCGTAAGCTTAGTGTGGATAGTCCGGACACTACGCTCCCTCCTCTTTCCCCATTACTTACCACCCAACATCGTTTGCAAGCGCTGAATCTGGATGTCGATGTATGCCATCTAAGAGAAGTTACGGCGTAAGTTGCATCAATGGATTTCACCGCATGTCAAAATCTGTTTCGCAGCACATTCGATCAACTGTAGGACCATCCCAAACGCGCCACTGCCCAAGGCGCGCAGGTCACGCTCAATGCGCTATATCAGGCCTTGGATTTAGCCATCATCGCCACCGAATAAGAACAAAACACACTCCCGAAGAACAGCTTGAAATGTCAGAGGCGATGCTCGCGTATCTTCACGACGGTACCTATCCGGTACAACCTAGTGCATCAGTCGCGGCGTTAATGGCGGACATCCAACAATATCAAAACACCTTCCCCTATCCGTGGCTAATACAAACGCCAGCACCGTCAAGCTACTTCGTCCGGTTCCAGGCAATTTTGTGCTTCATCACGCAGAATATGGCCACTACCGACGCCGGAGGCCAAGCCTGCAAATCAGTGGGGGCGCTTATGGCGCGAACCAATTTTTATTCACCCCTCCTTAATAGCATGGACCTTTTCGGCACACCTTCTGGAGCCGGTGCCGCTGTCTTTTGAACTTATCTGGAGACCGTTGTCAACGATTTGACGCGTGCTGGATTTAATCTGGTCGCAGAAACAATCAACGAGTTCCAAATCTGCACGTTGCAACATCACAGGGAAGACAGAACCTTGCAGATCAGGCTGGAACTAACCTTTCCGACACTAAGAGCATTGACGAATATCGCCATCTACCAGATCGCAGCCCGTGCTGGCCTATTCACTTCGACAATCATGCTGAGCGCTGCCGGCTGCTCTGTGTTCTTTGCGACGGGCGCCGGACTGATTTTGCCGACCAGTGCCGAGTTGATTAGCGCCAGCACCACGACAGCCACAGCATTATTTAGCCTTTTGGAAACCCAGGTCATTCACCATACGATGGTTGCAGCGGTATTATAGGAGTAGGATATCTGGTCTTCATTGGCAAGCATGGCCAGCCAGTTGTGTACACCGCCACAAGGTGAGCAAAGGGGAAGCAGTGACGACATCGAATTGGCAAACGTTGTTCCTAAGAAAATGCCACCAAAAACGGGTGATCCTAACAAACAATAAGGACTGACCCATATTGTCTCAGCAGCGGATTTACCAAAACTTACCGAGGAAGACAGCACGTTAGTCCGGTTAGGAGAGCACAACGCCAATGAGACAATTTTGCGTAAGACCTAACAATATTTAATCGCACCGCGCCAACCCGCACTAATTGCGTGACCAGGCATGCAGTCAGTTCCGCGTCGGTGCGATGTAAATGGCGCTGATGGGTGGAGACGAATATTGGCGTCGTTGCGACAAAGCGCATCACCTCGCTCAAACTGAGCTGCTGCCGTTCCAATAGCAAAAATTTTAGTAATACCTTCATTGCGTTTTGTGCATTGCGTACGGAATCTGATGCTAAATAATTCAGCCGCGAAAAGGCGGTGCTGAGCGCACCGGAAGCATCCGTAAATGGCCCCGAATCATCAACGCCACATCCAAGAACCAGCAATCGTTTCCAGCGTTGCTCACGCTTCAGCAAAACCCGACTTGCCATCAAGCCCAGGGAAAATAATGCCAAAGCCGGTTTCTCAAATTGCATCGGCAGAAATCACTATTCAATGTTGCAGAAAATAAAAGACAATGAATGCAGATCATGCCCTGATGCCATCTTGCAAAGTTGGGTCGTATCCAAAGCGGTCGCATTGTTTGGCCGGTCGCGATGAAAGTCAGCACATCCTGATCCCAAGCGCGCACTTTGGCCGTCTCCGACGCAGAGGGATAAAGGTGCGGCATCGATAAGCTTGCTGTAACGCGGCATTCCCGCCGCAATGGTCAGGGTGCAGATAGATATTCAGCATTAAATCGAGCGAACGTCCTTGCAAAACTTACGCGACCAGCGACACGGTCTGCGGCGCGCGTGTCAGATAGCCGCTATCGACCAACGCTGTTTGTTCACTACCGACAAATAAGATGTTATTCGAGGATAACCAACCGTGTTGTAGGATGTGCATGGTCGGTGGTAAAAGATCGTACACAAAGACATTCATGGGAAGTTTGCCATTCGTTGGCGGAGATCGATGGTGCGCCAGCTCGCCCGTTTCTGCACATCATTGGCATTGACCCAAACTGCAATTTCATCCAGTGTGCGTCCACAACCATCGCACAATTCATACGACATAGGCGAATACACGGCGAAGGCGGTGCCATCAAATCCTCTGCATCATTAAAGGCATGACTATCTTGCCGCTGCTCTGGTTGACCTAGATTGCCTACATTATTTTCATTGCAGACCCTCTTCTTACAGTAATGCGCGTAACCACATGCATGCGCACAGATGCTATCACCTTTAAGGCCATTTTTACCGTTATTGCGCATTCAGGCGACCACAGCAACATCCGCAGCAGGGGCGTCGGTCATCGCAACTAATTGCTGCCGGGTCAAATTGAAAACAGCTTGCGGATGGCCAACCGCCGCCCAGAAGCTGTCCAGTGTCAGTAAATCCTGATCGATCAGCATGACGTTCTTACTGACATGACCGATAGGGCAAACACCGTCAATGGCGTAATCAATCCGTTTCCTAACGAAGCGCGCATCGGCCTTGCCTAACGCACCAACAATGGCGGCAACCTTGAGTTCATCAACCCGATTGCTGCCACTGGCGACCATCATCACCGCCGCATCATCGCTGAGTCGCCTAAAAACGATCGACTTGGCAATCTCGGCCACACGCTGCACCCCAAAAACTGGCAGCGGCCTCAGCGCAAGTCTTGTCGCTGTTGGGCAAACATCAATACCAATTTGTCGTGGCCCATCGTTGCCAGCAATGCCGCCACACGTTGAGCGGTTTCGGGAAGTACGGTATTTTCCATCAGACTGGTCTGGTGAGTTGTTGTTGCGTAACGATTAGTGACTATTGTGCTGCTAATGCTTGTGTTAGTAGTTCCGCTACAAGTTCATTTACACTGCACTCGCTCGCTATTGCCAGAGTTTGTATTTGTTGTACCAAATCACTATTCAGTTTGACCGCAAATGGTATCAAACCCAGCGATTGATCCAATTTGCGCTGTTCACGGCGATCCATCACCACAGGTGCTATTTGACCGAATGCTGCGGCAGCGCCCGGTTGCTGCATCTTGCCACTTAGTTTCATTGCTTGCATCTTTGCCATACCCGACTTCTTCATGAGGTTACTTCCTGATTAAATTAATTTTGCCATTCTACGCATTACCGAGTCTGAAATCATTTCTATCGAAGAAGATAGACAAAGAGAAGCAAAATAACCAACAAAAAAGTGCCCGGCTGAAGTTAGCTTTTATAATGCTTTTGTAGCCGTCCAGCGCATTCACGATTTAACTTAGGTGGACCTACGCAAAATTGTCCTAGGAAGACATGCTGACAAAGACAGCAGACTGGTGCGGCTAGGAGAGTACAACGCCGCTGGAGAGATTTTACGTAAATCCTATTGGTTGACTGGGCGCCAACTTTGCCGCAATCGCATTCCCTGCCCGGCTGGAACCTTTATGCCCCAGATGTTGCGAGATCATTTGCCTGGCTTCCACGAGTGCATTCAGGTCAATGCCGGTCTCGATACAAAGTCTTTACATCAAATACAACACATCTTCAGTCGCCATATTACCGGTAGCGCCTTTGGCATACGGACAGCCGCCCAGACCCGCTCAACGGAAGAGTGATAAATGGCAATCCCCAAATCCAGACTGGCGTAAATATTCGCCAGCGCCTGACCGTACGTGTCATGAAAATGACCAGATAAACGGTCGATTGGAAATTCCTGCACCAGCGCTTGCATGACCGTTTTCACTTGGTTCGGCGTGCCCACACAATCGTATCTGTGATATCAATTTCATCGCAGCTCAGTTCGGGCAAGCGCTGCAACACATCCATCAATGCATCGATACTGACTTAGCCCTGATACGGGCAAAACCGAACACGCAACTAATACTGCCACGCAGACGCTTACCAGCTTGCTTGACAACCACCACCTCCCGAAAACGTTTGATCGTGTCAGCTATCGTGCAATTGATATTTTTTTGCGAGAACGCTTCTGACGTCGAGCCAAAAATCACCATCTCATCCGCGCCCGTCGCCAATGCTGCCGTCAGTCCTTGCATCTTGGACACCAGCGCTGAATAAATCACGCTCGGTTTGCGGATAATCCCTGCCATTACCTCATTGGAGGTGGCCATTTGCGGCACCCATTTTGGCGACACGAACGAGGCCGCCTTAATAATCGCAAACCCCGCCACCATGAGTTGATTCACCAATGCAATTTTGATCGCTGCCGAAATGGTTTCTTTCTCCTTTTGAATTGTTATAGGTCTATTAGGCTTATTGCATGTCGGAACCTGAATAGATTCTCAGGTTTATATTTCAGGCTTTTGCTATGCGCTGGCATCGAGTTTGAAGGCCAGCAATGGTGCCGCCTCTGCCACCTGATCGCCGACCGCATATAGCACTGTTCCACCAAACCATCGGCTGGTGCCGCAATCGTATGTTCCATTTTCATGGCTTCCAAGATCGGCAACGGTGTGCCTTTTTTGACTTGCTCGCCCTGCGCCCACCAATACTGCGACGATCTTGCCCAACATAGGCGCCGTCAAACAGCCAGCATCGACTTCACTTTCACTGGCGTGCGCCAGCGGATCGACGTAGCCCAGCGTATGCTGATGACTACTGGTAAATACCTGAAAAACAACAGATCGTCGCGGATCACGGTACCAGGCACCTCTCGGTCGCCCAGACTAATGGCGCTATCGCTGCCATTCTGCTGCGATAGCGCCATTAAATAAACTGTTGCGCATAATCTAATAACCACTTGCCGGACTGATATAGGACTTTAATTGCCCTACTTTTTCCATCGTCAACGAATGTCAGTTGGCGTCGTAAATTGCTGTTGAGACGCCAGCCGCTGGTGTCGGCCCATGGATTACTTGGCTCGCTCGGGTTGCGTTCTGACGTCAGCAATCACCGTCGCCAACGCCAGCACCGTGACATCGACGGGTTTTTGGCAACCGGGAACAAAGTCTCATGATGGCGCTCAATCAACCCGGTATCCAGGTCCGTGGTCGAAAAAGGGCTACTCGCAATTAACCGCTGTAAGAAACTGATATTGCTGGCCAGACCGACAAGCTGATAATGCGCCAAGGCGTTTGCCATATTCGCCAGTGCTTGTTGGCGATCCGGTTCCTAAACAATCAGCTTGGCGATCATCGGATCGTAAAATGGCGAGATCGCATCTCCAGCGCAAACGCCAGAATCAATCCGCACAATCGGAGCAGCGCTTTGCTGATCTGCCGAAATCGCAAATTCACACGCCACAGGTGTGCGCAAATAACGTAATGTTCCAATCGACGGCAAAAAATCCTTGTCTGGATTTTCAGCGTAAATCCGCGCCTCAATCGTCTGACCGCGCAACCTCAATTGCGCTTGTTTTAGCGGCAGCGCTTCACAAGCGACGACCCGCAATTGCCATTCGACCAGATCAAGCCCGGTAATCATTTCTGTGACTGGGTGTTCGACTTGCAGACGGGTATTCCATTTCCATGAAATAAAACGAACCGTCTTGATTCGCAATAAATTCGACGTTACCAGCACTGACATAGCCGACGGCCTTGGCTGCGGCGACGGCAGAGTCGCCCATCGCCTTGCGCCGCTCTTCGGTCATCCCCGGCGCGGGCGCTTCTTCCAAGACTTTTTGATGACGGCGTTGGACTGAGCAATCACGCTCAAACAAATAGACGCACTCGCCGTAACTATCGGCAAA
>JACMQE010000080.1 GCA_014377145.1 Glaciimonas sp.
CCATCATCGCCCACATTGACCATGGTAAATCTACCTTGGCTGATCGTATCATCCAGTTTTGTGGCGGCCTGTCTGATCGTGAAATGGAGGCCCAAGTACTCGACTCGATGGATATTGAGCGGGAACGGGGCATTACTATCAAAGCACAAACAGCTGCCTTATCTTATAAGGCGTTAGATGGGACAATCTATAACCTGAATCTCATTGATACGCCTGGCCATGTCGATTTTAGCTATGAGGTAAGTCGTTCCCTATCAGCCTGTGAAGGTGCACTACTGGTGGTCGATGCCTCGCAGGGGGTAGAAGCGCAAACGGTTGCAAATTGCTACACTGCCCTTGATCTAGGGCTAGAAGTTGTACCAGTTCTGAATAAAATCGATCTTCCCTCTGCAGACCCAGAAAATGCTAAAGCAGAAATTGAAGATGTAATTGGTTTTGACGCTACCGGTGCCGTCCAATGTTCGGCCAAGACTGGTATGGGTGTGCGTGAAATACTTGAAACCATCATCGTCAGAGTGCCTGCGCCGAAGGGCAATACGAATGCACCTTTGCAGGCATTGATTGTTGACTCCTGGTTCGATAATTATGTTGGGGTAGTGATGTTGGTGCGTATTATTAACGGCACTTTGCGACCTAAAGACAAGATCCAATTGATGGCTGCGGGTTCGCAACATTTGACCGAAAGCATCGGTGTATTTACCCCGAGATTGCAAGTCCGGGAAAAACTGTCTGCCGGGCAGGTCGGTTTTATTATTGCGGGAATTAAAGAACTTAAGGCCGCCAAAGTCGGTGACACGGTGACATTGACGAATAATCCCGCCACTGAAGCATTACCTGGTTTTAAGGAAGTACAGCCACAGGTGTTCGCTGGTTTGTTCCCGGTCGAGTCGAATCAATATGAAGCAATGCGCGATTCGCTAGAAAAACTTAAACTGAATGACGCTGCGCTCCAATATGAGCCGGAAGTATCACAGGCGTTAGGTTTTGGTTTCCGCTGCGGCTTTCTGGGCTTGCTGCATATGGAAATAGTGCAGGAGCGACTCGAACGCGAGTTCGATATGGATTTGATTACTACTGCGCCGACTGTGATTTACGAGGTCGTATTACGCAACGGCGCTATCCTTATGGTCGATAATCCCTCAAAAATGCCCGAGCCGAGCAAGATTGAAGAAATACGCGAGCCGATTGTCACCGTTAATTTGTATATGCCGCAAGAGTATGTGGGCGCTGTAATTACGTTATGCACCTCGAAGCGTGGCATGCAAATCGACATGAATTATCATGGCAAGCAAGTGAAGCTGGTTTACGAAATGCCGATGGCTGAAATTGTGTTGGATTTTTTTGATCGATTGAAATCAACTTCACGCGGTTATGCGTCGATGGATTATGAGTTCAAAGAATACCGGTCAGCCGATGTGGTCAAGGTCGACATGCTGATTAACAGCGAAAAAGTCGATGCTTTGGCGATTATCGTGCATCGATCTAACAGCAACTATCGTGGACGTGCGGTTGCTGCAAAAATGTGTGAACTTATTCCGCGACAAATGTTTGATGTAGCGATACAAGCCGCAATCGGCGTGAATATTATCTCACGTGAAAACGTTAAGGCACTGCGTAAGAACGTACTGGCGAAATGTTATGGCGGGGACATTAGTCGTAAGCGTAAATTGCTAGAGAAACAAAAAGCAGGTAAGAAACGTATGAAGCAGGTTGGTTCGGTGGAAATTCCGCAAGAAGCGTTCCTCGCAATTTTACAGGTGGATGACAAATGACATTGCAATCCATTTTAGGAAATTTCGCATTAATTCTGTTCGTGTTGGTAGTTGTGACGGGAATTATTTGGTTCTTGGATCGGTTTTATTTGGGTACACAGCGGCGTGCCAAAGCAGATGCGGCAATGGCAGCATTTGATGCGCGTAATGTTAAATTGCGTGCCGAAGGCATCAAGCTAGAGAGCAGCGGTCGTGCAGAGCTAGAGGCCAACTTATTACGTCAACCGACTTGGGTTGAGTACTCCGGCAGTTTTTTCCCAGTTATCGCGATGGTATTTTTCTTGCGCTCATTTTTGTATGAGCCATTTAAGATTCCTTCTAGTTCGATGGTGCCGACACTTTTGGTCGGCGACTTGATTTTGGTGAATAAATTTACTTATGGCATTCGTCTGCCGATCATCAACAAAAAAGTGATCGATATAAGTAGTCCTCAACGCGGTGATGTGATGGTATTTAAGTATCCTAAAGATATGTCTCTGGATTATATCAAGCGTGTCGTCGGTATTCCTGGTGATAAAATAGTTTACAGAAATAAGCACTTAACCATAAACGGAAGCGCACTCGTCTATACAGTAATGCCGGATTATTTGAATGAAGATAGTTTGAGTTACTCTAAGCAATTTAAAGAACATCTATCGGGTGTTGCACATAAAATTGCAGTATTAGGTCAAGCGTCTCCCATTAATTTGGGTGGTGTTCAGGAGTTTCCAAATAAAGAAAATTGCTCTTACAATCTGAATGGTTTCGCTTGCACAGTTCCCACTGGACAGTATTTTATGATGGGGGATAATCGTGATAACAGCGAAGATAGTCGCTACTGGGGTTTCGTGCCGGATAAAAATATTGTTGGGAAAGCATTTTTAGTGTGGATGAATCTAGGTAATTTGAAGCGCATCGGTACATTTTTTAATTAATCTATTTAACTTTCAAGCTATCCGAGAGTCAGTGAGTAGCAGAATTTCTTGGAAACCGTAAAATTAGTAGCAAGGTACTACACTTTTGAGGTCAATTATTTGGGTAGCGATTCTCAAATTTATTGTATTGATTGCCGCAAAAGTTATTTTGACTGTATTGGAATATACGTCGATCAAAAAAGCAATTGCTGCTGTAAGACCAAAGGCGAAACTGTTTAAGAAATCTAGTACGCATTTGATCGCCACGGAGAAGTCGGTTATACCGATGTCATACAAGGCAAAGAATTACCAAGAATGGCGATGACGTTGAAATAAATTTGTATATCAGAAAAAATTCCGCGGGTTGCAGCCTTCAGTTTATCAATTGACTACTCCGGCACAACCGCCAATTCATCCATTAAAAAAGCCATCGATTGATGGAGTAAGCCGCAAACCAAATGGACGTTATATTATTACAAAATCGGCTAGGCCACCTCTTCAGGGACGCTACGTTGTTGCAGCAGGCTTTAACGCATCGTAGCCATAGCACATTGCATAATGAACGGCTGGAATTTTTAGGTGATTCGGTACTGAATTGCGTCGTTGCATCGTTGCTATTTGATCGTTACGATAAGATCGACGAAGGTGATTTGTCGCGTGTCCGTGCCAATTTGGTGAAACAGCAATCTTTATACGAGATTGCACAAAGGCTGGAGCTATCCCAATTTCTGCGCTTGGGTGAAGGGGAGCTGAAATCAGGTGGTTTTCGTCGGCCTTCCATTCTAGCTGATACGTTGGAGGCGTTGTTTGGTGCGATTTTTCTTGATGCTGGTTTCAATGTTGCCCGCGATGTCATTCGCTCATTGTATATCCCGATTTTAGATACAGTGGATCCAAAAACATTAGGGAAGGATGCTAAAACGCTATTGCAGGAATATCTGCAAGGTAAAAAAATTGCACTACCTCAATACAACGTAGCCGCCACGCATGGTGCAGCGCATAACCAGGAGTTTGAAATTGAGTGCCTGGTGCCAAAATTAGAAATTCAGGTATTTGGTAAAGGCGGCAGTCGTCGTGCAGGCGAGCAGGCAGCTGCCAAGTTGGCACTTGAAGCAGTTCAGCTAGCTTTTGTCAAAGTACCCAGGGCACCCCGTAAAACTAAGCCTAGAACTTCTCAATTAAAACTTGCTGGTATTGCTACCATTCAGCCTGACGCTCCCGCTGATGGAGTACGGGTATTCAAACAAATCTTGTCCAAGGATTGCAGGAAAAGTGAGGCGGTGAAACACGCCCCTCATGCCCCCGGTACCACCGATGCTACTAATGGCGCAATGTTGGTCTCACCTACCGTCACGACAGTGACGACATCTACAGAGGTTGCGGTCACGTCCAAAGTTGCTATCGCTATGCGCCATTAGCAAAATCCAGTACCTCACCCTTACCGCGAATAAATCGATAACCGCATGATAGATTTCGTATCCCAAGCACCCATAGCTGATTTTCGTTGCGGCTACATTGCCATTGTTGGCCGTCCCAATGTCGGTAAATCAACCTTGATGAATGAGCTTATTGGTGCCAAAGTGAGTATCACCTCGCGCAAAGCGCAGACTACACGCCACCGTATTACTGGCATTCAAACGATGCCAGGTACGCAGTTCGTGTATGTCGACACGCCAGGTTTTCAGACACGCCATTCGAATGCGCTCAACCAAACCCTGAACCGTACCGTCACGACGACACTGACTGCTTCCGATGTCATTTTGTTTATAATCGAGGCTGGTACTTTTGGCTCGACTGATCAACAAGTCCTTGAGTTGTTACCTACTAACTTGCCGTGCATCTTGGTGATCAATAAGTCTGATCGTGTTAAAGACAAGGCCGTATTACTACCATTTGCACAAAAAATTGCGGCATTGCGTGATTTCGCGGCATTGGTGCCGGTATCGGCAAAATTACGTTTTCAGCTGGAAAATTTACAAGATGAAACACGTAAATATCTGCCGCTGAATCCACCGATGTTTGGTGAAAACGATATTACGGATCGTAGTGAGAAATTTTTAGCTGCTGAAATTGTGCGTGAAAAGCTATTTCGTTTTGTCGGCGATGAATTGCCTTACACTAGCACAGTGCTGATTGAGAAATTTGAAATCGAGGGTGATCTGCGGCGCGTATTTGTAGCGATCCTGGTCGAGCGAAATACACATAAATCGATGATAATTGGACAGAAGGGTGCGCGCCTAAAAGATATTTCGACGCAATCCCGTCTGGATATGGAGCGTCTGTTTGGCGGCCCGGTTTATTTGGAAATTTGGGTCAAAGTAAAATCCGGCTGGGCTGATAATGAAGCTGGATTACGCGCTTACGGCTACGAATAATAAAACGATATGGATGCTCCCGCCGTAGACGCGGCTATCAATGCGGTTCCTGCATCAGCGGTGTTGGGCCCTGCTAGTCGCGCCTTCGAGAATGATTCGAGTGATCAATCCTTTGCCATCCCTTCACTTATTAGTTTGGCTACCCCCATCAAAAGCGGCAAAGCAGCATCTACCAAATTTAGCACTTTAATTAGCATTGCCAAGTGTAGCCCTTGGCCATCAATAGAGTCGCGGATTGCGGCCCAACCCGGCTTTGTTCTTCATAGCTATCCACATCGTGAAACTAGTCTGATTTTAGATGTATTGACACGTGATTATGGTCGAATTGCCCTGGTTGCCAAAGGTGCTAAGCGACCGCTATCAAAATTGCGCGGCGTATTGCAAACATTTCAACCCCTGTCCCTCAGCTGGAGCGGAAAGTCCGAAATTCGTACTTTGAATGCTGCCGAATGGGTTGGCGGAATGCTGCCGTTAGAAAAGTCAGCGTTATTGTGCGGTTTTTATTTGAACGAACTGCTAGTGAAATTATTAGCACGCGATGATGCACATCCTGCTCTATTTAATCAATATGTCGCAACATTGAACAAATTGGCGCATCAGGAACCAGCGCCAATCGTTTTGCGTCAGTTTGAGCGGGTATTGCTCAAAGAAACTGGCGTTTCTGGCGATTTTAGGATGTGCGCTAGTAGTTGCCAGCCGGTCGAGCTAGAACTAATGTATGTAGTCGATCCCGAACGTGGACCACGTCTGGCACGAATGTCTGATAACTGGCCATCTGTTAGTGGCAAGACATTGCTCGATATGGCGCGAGAGGACTATAGCGACCTAAACACACAGGCCCAGAGCAAAGTATTAATGCGGTTTTTGCTCGCTTATCATCTTGGGGGCGTACCTTTGAATACGCGCCAGATATTGATTGATTTGATGCAATTATCAAATTAGGACTTCCATAAATCGCCCCAGCAGTGTTGTGCTCTCCTAGCAGTACTAGCGTACAGTCTTCGTCGGTAAGTTTTGGTAAGCCTGTTGCAGGAACGACTTTGCGTAAGTGCTAAAAATAAGACTTTGATGAAAAAGTACGTGAACGATAGTGCGGTGTTATGCGGTGCAAATGGCTACGAGGCCATTGAAATGTAGTGCAAAGCCAAGCTCGACTGGTTGCTGCAATATCTTCCACTGAAAAACAGCATTCCGTTCCACAACACGATTGCTCAACTTTTCTATCATGGACAGTATGACGTTTAAGGTATGTTTCAACTGATGGGTGTTGATCATGTGCGGCTCTTCTGTAAGGCAATCGCGCTATGAATTTTTATTTGTCGATGTGTTCCTGCAGAGCAATGTTTCGCAATAGGGAAAATCGGAGAGAGAACATCTTACGGCGCCGAATACTTCACTTGTTGGAGAAAATTGAGTGCAGTGCGGCGAATCAAACCGAGATTAGTCGCAGAATAATCTCTTCTGGTGCGATGGACACACTGTTCGAATTGTACATCGAGTATCCAGTGTCGTTGATGCGAGAGGGCTAACTCTATTCATGCTACGCTTACGGTTTAATATGCAAACCTCGACCATAGAGGTAGTAATTGCCAAGTCGCTGACAACACCGTATTCGCCAGTGTGCACCTCTTGCATCAAAATAAAGGCACCTAAATGACCGTAAAATGTAAGTCATATTACAAGGCGCTGATAGCGCGTGCTTGCAGGTGTAACTTTGAACCGTCCGCCCATTTACCTACGAATCCATTACTGCATTCGCGTCTCCATTTTAAATCTATCTACAACGCGATAATCTGATGAGCTATCTCAATCCAACACCGACTATCATCGACCTGGGCATCAACATCGACCATGTTGCGACATTGCGCAATGCACGCGGTACAACCTATCCAGACCCTTTGCGTGCTGCTTTAGAGGCTGAAGAAGCCGGTGCCGATGCGATTACCCTTCACCTACGCGAAGATCGTCGTCACATCAAGGATGCTGATGTCGCAATTATCCGTCCATTATTGCACACACGCATGAATTTGGAGTCTGCCGTGATGCAGGAGATGATCGATTTTTCTTGCAAAATCAAGCCGCACGATTCTTGTCTTGTACCAGAGCATCGGGAAGAGTTAACCACCGAAGGTGGTCTTGATGTGGTGAAGTATTTCACGCAGATTCAGTCCGCTGTGCGTCAACTGCAAGCTGAGGGGATACGTGTCAGTCTCTTTATTGATCCGAATGTGGATCAAATTCAGGCGGCTGCCGAAATCGGTGCGCCAGTGATAGAACTGCATACTGGGCGCTATGCCGAAGCTCATAATGCGAAAGACCAGCGCATCGAGTTTGAACGTGTGCAACGGGCAGTGCAAGAGGGTGTCATGCGTGGTCTAAAAGTGAATGCCGGACATGGCTTGCACTACACTAATGCTCAGGCAATTGCCACTATTCCAGACATCGCTGAATTAAATATTGGTCATGCGATTGTCGCGCACGCGTTATTCGTCGGTTGGAAAACTGCTGTGAGCGAAATGAAAGCGTTGATGGTTAAAGCGCGCCTGAACCATATTTAAACGCATCTTATGATTTACGGTATCGGCACTGACATTATCCAAATATCTCGTATTGCAACGGTACTGTTGCGGCAGGGCGATCGCTTTGCGGAAAGAATTCTTGGCTTGGAAGAACTGGCAAAATACTATCACCGTAAAACCAAAGTAGAAGCCCGAGGGATTCGGTTTTTAGCCACCCGTTTTGCAGCAAAAGAAGCATTTTCCAAAGCCCTTGGGATTGGCTTGAGAACGCCGATGACCTGGTGCACCATGCAAATGTTAAATGACCCCAGCGGTAAATCGATTGTCGTCACCAGTGGTGTATTGGAAGAATTTATGCACAAGAACTGTTTGACCGCCCAGGTGTCCATTACCGATGAAGTTGAATATGCCCTTGCTTTTGTCATCGTAGAAAAAATATAAATAAACACTATTAACACCCTGATTACATGCATAACATTGTCTCCGACAACAGTCACGATCACTTTCAACGATCCGGCCCCGTGATGCTAGACGTAGTCGGTACTAGCCTGACTGCTGAAGATATTCGACGTATTCGGCATCCGCTGACAGGCGGCGTGATTCTGTTCACACGTAACTTTCAGGATCGTCTGCAACTTTGATGGTATTAACCACTGCAATTCGCGCAGCGCGATCGAATATATTGATCGCCGTAGATCATGAAGGTGGGCGGGTCCAGCGCTTCAGAACGGATAGTTTTAATCGATTACCTCCACTGCAGCTGCTCGGCGAGTTGTGGAATCGTGATGTATTGGCATCAACTAAAGCGGCAACAGCTGCAGGCTTTGTGCTCGCGACGGAATTGCGGGCCTATGGCATCGACCTATCGTTCACGCCTGTACTCGATCTTGATTTTGGCGGATCGAGCGTGATTGGTGATCGTTCTTTTCATCGTGATTCACGTATTGTCACGTTGCTGGCAAAGAGTATGAATCATGGCCTTAAACTGGCGGGAATAGCAAACTGTGGAAAACATTTTTCTGGTCATGGTTTTGTTGAAGGCGATTTATATGTCTCGATTCCAATTGATCAGCGGACTTTACAGCAGATCATGAAAGAGGACGTGAAGCCCTATGAATGGCTTGGCATGAGTTTGTCGGTGGTAATGCCCGCGCATATTATTTACCTAAAAGTCGACCAGTACTCGGCAGGATTTTCAAAAAAATGGCTGACCATTTTGCGTGAAGAAATTGGTTTTAACGGCGTTATTTTTAGTGATTATTTGAGTATGGTTGCTGCCAGTCCTGTCGGGACAGTGCTGGATGGTGCGAATGCGGCACTGCAAACTGGTTGCGATGTTGTCATGATCTGCAACTCACTTGATAAAGCTGATGCAGCGAGGTTGTTATGGAAAGTAACGTACAAATGACTAATTCTGTTGATCCCGATCCCCGCGCGATAGTCCTAGAAACCGTCGCTAAACTACCAAATTTGCCTGGCGTATATCGCTATTTTGATGCCGCTGATAATATTTTATATGTTGGCAAAGCACGCGAGCTAAAGAAGCGCATCTCTAGTTATTTTCAAAAAAATCTTGCTAGTCCACGCACTGCCATGATGGTTCAGCAGATTGCCAGACTGGAGACCACAGTCACACGCAGCGAGACTGAGGCATTGATCCTTGAAAATAATTTAATTAAGACTTTACAACCGCGCTATAACATTCTTTTCCGCGACGATAAATCTTATCCGTACCTTAAAATTAGCGGTCAGGAATATCCGCGCATGAGATATTATCGTGGCGCAGTCGATAAAAAAAACCAGTATTTTGGCCCTTTTCCCAGTATGTGGGCGGTCAAAGAATCGATGCAGATATTGCAGAAAATATTTCTACTTCGGACCTGCGAAGATTCGGTATTTTCTAATCGGACCCGGCCTTGTCTGCTGCATCAAATCCTGCGTTGCAGTGCGCCCTGTGTAGATTTGATTAGTCCTGAAGATTACGCATTGGACGTTGATAATGCCACTAAATTTTTGCGCGGTCGGCAAACTGAAGTGATGGCAACACTAGAACAAAAAATGCATACATTCGCCGCCGAATTGAAATTTGAACAGGCAGTTGTGGTGCGTAATCAAATCAGCGCTTTATCATGCGTGTTGCACCAACAAAGTATGGAAATTATTGGCGATAGTGACATCGATATTATTGCTGCGATTGTTCAAGGTGGACTTGTTTGTGTCAATCTAGCGATGGTCCGCGGTGGTCGTCATCTTGGAGATCGCGCCTATTTCCCAATACATGTGGAAAGTGCTTTGAATGATGCAGATGAATCGATTAGCATAGCCGTCATGGTGGCATTTTTAGCCCAACATTACATCGATACGTTTATTCCTGGCACCTTGATTCTGAATCTGGTTATTGACGAGCCCGCATTAATGTTAGCATTGATGGAAAAATGCGGACACCGCATCAATCTGGTATTTCAACCGCAGGGCCAGCGCCGCCAATGGCTGGATATGGCTCAGAAGGGCGCAGAAATTTCATTGATCCGATTGTTGTCGGAAAAAGGCTCACAGCAGGCCCGCACGCGCTCGCTGGTTGACCTACTTGGGTTGGATATCGCAGATGCTGATAACCTGCGTGCAGAATGTTTCGATATCAGTCACACCTCCGGCGAAGCAACACAGGCCTCGTGCGTAGTATTCCATCATCACAAGATGCAAAATGGCGAATACCGACGTTACAATATCAAAGACATTAAACCTGGCGACGATTACGCAGCGATGCGACAAGTTCTGATGCGCCGCTATGAAAAAGTCGCCAGCGGTGCCGGTACAATGCCAAATATTGTATTGATCGATGGCGGTAAAGGACAGGTTGAAATGGCACGTCAGGTGCTGACAGAGCTCGGTCTGAATACTGGTCTGATTGTCGGTGTCGCCAAAGGAGAGGGCCGTAAAGTAGGCCGGGAAACGCTAATTTTTGCGGATGAGCGAGCACCGCGCGAGTTGGGTAAAGAGTCTGCTACTTTGATGCTGATCGCCCAGATTCGTGATGAAGCGCATCGTTTTGCTATCACCGGCATGCGTGCCAGGCGCGCCAAGACACGCCAGACTTCACGCTTGGAAGAGATCGAGGGCGTGGGTGCCAAGCGGCGTCAAAAGTTGCTGGCGCGCTTCGGTGGATTGCGGGCGGTAGCAGATGCCAGTATTGATGATTTAGCCTCGGTAGAAGGCATTTCACGGCAGCTGGCGGAAGCCATTTATAGACAACTGCATGATAGGTGAATCCGGTCCGGCTATTGCTGTAAAGAACGTTGCGGTTTACGCGGGTTTTATTTCCCAACGCCACCATACTCCTAGATAATCAGGGCTTGGTCAATGACCAATAACATCTCATTACATCTATGCCATTTAATATTCCTATTCTTTTGACCTGGCTCCGCGTTGCTCTGATCCCTCTGGTCGTGGGCGTATTCTATCTTCCTGATTTTGGATTTTCCGCTACTGATATAGGGCTTGCCTCCGCCATCGTATTTATCGTGGCAGCTGTCACAGACTGGTTCGATGGCTTTCTGGCACGTCGTTGGAGTCAAACTTCCGCGTTCGGTGCCTTTTTGGATCCAGTTGCCGACAAACTCATGGTCGTAGGTGCTTTGCTGGTATTGGTCAATTTGGACCGGGTCAGTCCGGTTATCGCATTTATTATTATTGGTCGCGAAATTACCATCAGCGCATTGCGTGAGTGGATGGCCAAAATCGGCGCGTCGAAATCGGTGGCAGTGAGTTCGCTGGGTAAAATTAAGACGGCAGCCCAAATGACCGCGATACCAGTACTGCTGTATTCGGGGCAGATATTCGGTATCGATATCCGTTTTTTTGGCCATGCATTAATGCTGCTGGCGACTGTCCTAACGGTCTGGTCGATGTTCTATTACCTGCGCAAAGCATGGCCATTGATTAAAGAAAAGGGACAATAGAACCGCAGTCGCGTAATCTTTTTCAATGTATTTAGTAAAAAGCTTGACATCATTTTTAGACCATCTATAATTGCGTCTCTCTATTAAAAAGCTGAAAAGTACCGTAGCACAATGCAACAGAAAATGCGGGAGTAGCTCAGTTGGTAGAGCGATACCTTGCCAAGGTATAGGTCGAGAGTTCGAGCCTCTTCTCCCGCTCCAAATTCAAAAAAGAAGCTCCAAAAGCCCCCTTTTTTGAATTTGGAGCTAGTATTTTTTAATTATTTCAAGTGATGCGAAAGTAAACAGCCTAATTGTCTCTAGTTTACAATTTCTGTGGCGGGGTAGCAAAGTGGTTATGCAGCGGCCTGCAAAGCCGTAGACGCCGGTTCGATCCCGACCCCCGCCTCCAGTAACTTTGCCATTGAATCAATTTGCCGGATTTCAATTCGTTGTTCATCATAAATCTCGTTCTGTCAACGTGCTGCTGGCAACTCGCCACTTAACGGTTTCGAATGCAATGGCAGAAGGGGACGCAGCTTCCTTCTTATACATGCAAAGCTGGCACCAATTAGCGCTCGTTTCGCCACCTAAAAGTAGTACCATGGCAACCGTGCCGAGGGGAGCAATAGGATTCTTGCTCACTTCATACGGTTTTTAAATGCCGAAAATTATTCACACCATGATTCGGGTCCTTGATCCCGAACAATCCAAGAAATTCTACCGTGAGTGCTTCGGATTCGCGGTATCGTACAAGCTCGATTTTCCGAACTTTACGCTGATTTATTTGCGTAATTCGGAAAACGATTTCGAGATTGCTTCTGCTAACTCTATCGCTGGCATAGCCGGTGGTATTCTCAGTCGGTTCGTATCCAACCGGGCTGCCGCCGAGGAGCTGCTGGGAGCAGCTACCTTTACTACGCTGACAGAGATCGCACGTGATATTTTCCCACATGACCACTTTGAAGATGATCTGTACGCTAAGGCCGTTGCCATTTATAGCGACCAGGTAAAGGCAGATACCGGTCTGCGCAGACTATTGGTAACGGTGTTGCCTCGGTTGATCAGACCGCCCTGAAACAGTTCGGTAAACCCTACGCACAGGTATCGGATGAAAAATCGCGTCTAGTGATGTTGACCGCTATGGAAAAGACACCCTTTTTCGCAAAAATTTGCGGCGATCTTGTGATAAGTTTCTACAATCAGCTATTCGTATAGGGGAAGCTGGGTTATCAAGAAGGGCCTTCCGCTGAGCAGTGCGGCTACATCAATCGCGGTTTTAACGATCAGAACTCGATGGAATTGGTCCAGCTGGAAACGACTTAGTTCGATGGGGAACGCTACATCTTATAAAAATAATGAAGAGAATGCTGTGGCCGCAAAATTCAACTTAAATGAAGAAGTGGTGGTGATTGTTAGCTCCGGCGTAGGCGGAGGAACGCTTGGGAATGAACTGGCGCAAAAGGGCATTAACGTCGTCATTCTAGAGGCCGGAAAGGGATACGAAATCAGTGATTTCGAAAATGACGAATGGCCGATGTTTAATAAAACTTCATGGCTCGACAAACGTACCACATCGGGCACCTGGCGCCTCGCGAAGGACTTTCCCAATTTGCTTGACTTGCCGCGCTTACCTTGGCCGAACTGATGCCTTATTACAAGCGTGCCGAATTTAAAATGGGCTTCACCGGGACCAACGATATTCCGCGTTTGCCGGGTAATAACAACTATAAAGTGCTAGCCGCTGGTGCCAAAAAGATGGGTTACAAGGAGTTTCATAGCGGCAATATGGTGATTAACTCGCAGCCGCGCGATGGGCGCGGGTCTTGTCAGCATATTGGTTTTTGCTTTCAGGGCTGTAAATCGGGCGCTAAATGTTCGACGCTATACCGAAATCCCAAAGGGTGAGCGTACAGGTCATTTGGAAATCTGGTCCGATGCCCAGGTTCTGAAGATCGAACACAACGCTTCAGGGCTGGTGACTGGCGTACTGTAGCGATATCAAGGGCAACTGCAGCTTCCAGAAAACGCGGGTGGTGTGTGTTGCGGGTAACTCTATCGAATCGCCGCGTTTACTACTTAATTCTGCATCACCGATGTTTCCCAATGGTCTGGTGAATTCTTAGCGCCAGGTTGGGCAAAACCATATGCGTCACATGACCGGTTCGGTGTATGCAGTTTTTGATAAACCGGTGCATATGTTTCGAGGAACCACCATGGCCGTGATCATGCGCAACGAGTCACAGCATGACATCAGCCGTGGTTTTTTCGGCGGGCATGAAATAGAAACGGTATCTCTCGGTACGCCGTTTATGACGGCATTTTTGGACCCCAGCATTGGTGGGGTTGCGACTTCTATGCCTATGATAATATGGCGGGCATGTGACTGATTGGAGAGGACTTGCCGCAAGAATCTAACGGTGTCACGCTAGATGCCACCGAAAAAGATCAATTCGATTTGCCAATCCAGAATGTGCAGTTCAGTGACCATGCAAACGATCTTGCCATGCGCAGCACGCCTATCAGCAAGGTGCTGCTCTGTAGGCGGCGATCGGCGCCAAACGCGCTATCGAGACGCCGCCGTATCCGTCGACTCACAATCTCGGGACTAGCCGGATGAGCGCTAAGGTGCAAGACGGCGTCGTCAACAAATGGGGGGAAATCCATGACATCAAGAATTTGTTCGTTTCTGACATTATTCAGTTCACCAGCGGCGCATCGGAAAATCCGACCCTGAATATTGTGACACTGACCATTCGGCAGGCCGAATATATCGCGCAATCGATGTCTACAAAGGAGCTGTAATGCACCTTCCCCGGACAGGATACTTATTTTTGGTTAGCGTTGTGCTGGTGCTGACGAGCACTCATGTCATAGCAGGCGAGGGCCTATCAGAAGAAAAGTTATGTGAATGCAGTGTGAGGCCTGCCATTCCGCCATATCAGGAGGAGCCAATCGACAGGGTCCAAATCTGTACGGTGTGGTAGGCCGTATTGCCGGGCTAGCTCCCAGCATGGCGTATTCCGAGCCGTTTAAAAAGGCGCTCGCTGGTAGGGTATGGACCGAAGCGCTTTTGAACAAATGGTCAGAGGATCCGCAGAATGTGGCACCAGATACGGTCATACTTTACCATCAGGATGATCTGGAGAAGCGTCAGGCTATCATCGATTTTCTGAAAACGTTATATTAAGTGCGACTAATGTTTCAGCCCTTCGGGTCGTTGCAGGATATCTGTGTAAGGAAATGATAAAAATAAAAGGAGGCAAAGCATGTGCGAGATTTATTTGAAAGCCGATCCGATCGAGTATGAATTGCGGACCCGCTCAATCCGCATTCACGGTGTGGTGACCAGCGTTAGGCTGGAAAACCTCTGTTAGGATATTTTGGTACGTATTGCACGTAAAAATGATCTCACGACTAACCAACTAATAAGCCAGCTATATGTCGAAATCATTCAACAGCATTACAAGATCAGTAATTTCTACTCTTTCCTAAGATTTAGCTGTATGCGCTACTTGTCGAGTGTCGCGTTGCCGGAGGATAAGAATTCGTTGCTGTTAGGTCGGCGCGCGGCAGCGAAGGTCGCAAGACCTATCGAAAAAGCCAAATCGCGGCGCAAAATCGATCTACTTGACACAAAGGTTTTACCCGTGATCCGTAACAGAGTAGGTACCAACTGATCCTGCAACCGTACGAATATGCGGTCCGATTTACTTTTATAGGGACTTGTTTTTTCTAGCGTGTCGGTGAAATTTGCCAATGATACTTAGGAAAACACATAAGAAATGTGTGACGTCCAGCAAGGTCAGCACGGGTATTTTACATAAGAACTTACGCAAAATCGCCCCAGCGGTGTTGTGCTCTCCTAGCCATAATCGCATACATCCGGATCGCGGACAAGGTGACCCCGGTCGAGGAAGAAAGTTCTAATCATGGCGCGCACACCTGTCGCATAGGACCTAATAACAAGCTCTACATTACCCTCGGTAATCCCTTTAATGTATCCGCCAAAGAAAAGCTCGCGTTGTACAACAAGGTCGGCATGATGGATATCATCCGGATGGACCGCGATGGTAAAAATTGTGAAGTCTATGCGCATGGCGTGCGTAGTTCGGTTGGCTTGGATTCCAAGTTATGGTTCACCGATAATCAGGTCGATAGCATGGGCGACGATACGCCGCCGGGCGAACTGAATCGTGTTACCAAGATCGGACAGAATTTCAGTTTCTCTTGGTATGGCGGCGGCAATGTCCGTATGGCAGAGTACAAAAATGAGATCCCGCCTAAAGATGTGATATTACCGCAAGTCGAGATGATGGCGCATGCGGCAGATCTTGGTATGAACTTCTATTCCAGCAAAATATCAAGGCAGGATTTTTAGTGCCCAGCATGGTTTCTGGGACCGAACTACCCTGGTTGGTGCGCAGGTAATGTTTACGTCTCTGAAGTTGGATGGTACTGCCAACAAGACTGAGGTATTTGCTGCTGGTTGGCTAACATCGAATATGAGTATCTGGGTCGTCCAGTTGATGTTGCTACGCTGCCGGATGGTTCTTTGTTGGTGTCGGATGATTACGCCGGGGCTATCTATCGTGTTTCTTATGCGACGCATTAATCTATTTTTTAGGATGCACATTGGGCGTTACTTATTGTTGTCACGTTTGTCAGTACATCTGTATTGGCAGTTGACACATGGCAATCCCCGTGCAAACCGGGCAGTGCTTTGCATGCCACGGCAGCAACGGTCTTGCTAAAGTAATAGATGCGCCAAACCTTGCGGGCCAGAATGAAATGTATCTTGTGCAGGCCCTCAAGCAGTATCGGTCCGGTGGGCGTCGGCATGAAGTGTGTCCGTGATGGCTAAAAGCCCCTCAGATACCAATATCAGTCAGTTGGCAGCGTATTTTAGTGGTATTGTCATCAATATTGAGTGTCTTTGAGACAAGTCTCTACACTGAAAGCGGCGGCGCTCTAGGTGGGTACTTATATTGCTTTATTTACAATTTCTCTTGCTGTTCCTTGCCATAGGCATCTTCAGCACCGCGTCGGCAGATGAAGCCAAAGAGGTGAGTGGCCGCCATATCGGGGTAACGTCCAAGCAATCGCTGTCGCACACGATCAAGGTAATCGTTAGACCAGGTGGTGACGGTGGTGCCCAAAGTGACTGGAACACAGGACGAGAAAAAATAAAGGAAGCAGCCGGTCTACTGTTTCATCATTTTCGGCTGATGACGTCTGAAGCTGCAGCCTTCGAATTTTATATGGACTGCCTTGATATTGATGAATAACGGTTAATGCCACAATAGGTTATAGCGCTTAGGCCATGCCACCGCGCTATCGGCAAATTCCGACATCAAGAGATTTTTCAAAAATTTGCAGCCTCGATCACAGCCGGCGCAAATGCGAATTAAGCCATTGAAAGCGAAAAAAATCTAACGTCGGTTACATAGCGTTGCGGATCTAGGCTTGACAAACGAGTTTATTCTTCGCATTAAACCGCGCGCAAGAATATTACGTCTATTAGTGTCAATTGCCGAATCCAAGGTATCGTCCCGCCGCTTTGTTATCCGCTTTGGTGATTGCTGGACAAGAACATCTGCGGCCTATTCTGAGAGCGCGAATATTGAAAGTAATCCCATCAGTCCATCAATTTCAGCAGATTTCCCCTTACCTGTCAGCTTTACGTATACTTCAGTCCCGTCATCGCACGGCTATGGGGTTGCCATCGTTGTCTGCGATGGCAAGCTCGTGACTCACTTCTTTACGATAGTAGACCGGGTGAACATAATCGAACCACAATTTCAGTAAGACCGATCAAATCTGAATAGTCAAACCCATAAAATTATTAAAAAAATACGAAGAACTTAATGAAAACGGCTTACCTTGACCTGGCAATGGTCCTATTTATTCCCAGCATGCGTCAGCAGTACCTCACTTTGACAGGTTCTTGGATCACGTAGTTATTCGATGCGCTGGATGCTGGTATTTTTGGTTTTGTGATGCTGGCAATTGCGCAAACTTTTTCTGTGAAAATGGGTGATGTTGTCTCGACTGTCGCCTGGTTCTTATTAGCGACCACCATCAGTGGCTATTTCTTGGGAAATATTTTGGACAAGATCGGTCGCAAAAAAACCACTCTTTTATTGGTGATCACTTACGGTACTGCCACCCTGTTTTGCGGGTTTGCGCGCAGCCTGCTGGAATTGAATGTTTATCGTTTTATCGTCGGCGTAGCATTCGGCAGTTTGTGAGCGGCAGCAGCATCGCTTATTTGTGAGTTGTGGAGACCTGAGAGCCGTGTCAAAGCCATTGCCTTCATGCAAACCGATTGGTCGGGCGGGAATTCGCTTGCGGCACTGTTTGCTTGGAACTTACTCGATCTAGCGAATACTGATGCGTGGAGAACACTTTTTATTCACATCAGCTTACCTGCCTACGCAACCTTCATTTTTGTATTGCTTTTCGTGAAGGAATCGCCGGTGTGGTTAGCCAACCGCGAATTTATGAAAAACAATGCGAGTAAGAGCAATCTTCTCGAAATCTTCAAACCGTAATATTTTTGATCCACTCTGTTGGCGCTCACTATCTCTATACTAGGAATGTTGGGCTAATGGATTGTGTTTACTTTTACCCCAGCATTTTTGCAAAACACACTCAAAGTACGCATCGATCAGGCACCGGTATTTCTCGTCTGGACCGGTGTTGGTGCAATGTTTGGCTATATCGCTTATGATTATCTTGCGGAAAAAATTGGCCGTCGTAAATCTTTTGCGATATTTTTTCTTGGTATGACGGTCATGGTGCCCGTATTTACCTTTGGCGCGGAGATGATGCCTTTGACCGACGGCAAGCTGAATTTTAGACGCAAAACATTGCCATACTTGGCTTTATGGCGGCCTTATTGGGATTTTTTACCGGCTACTTTAGTGGCTTTGGCGCATGGTATTCGGAACTGTTTCCGACGAGTATTCGTTCTACTAAATCTGGTTTCTGTTTTAACTTTGGCCGTGTCGGTGCCATTGCAGGTATCAAACTGGTCCCGGTGTTGATTCTGCTGATCGGTTTGATCTCGACCATTTCACTCGCTTCAGTTTCTTATTTCCTCGCCGCGTTGATGGTATTTCTCCTGAAAGAAACTAAGGATAATGTACTTTCTAGCGAAAACTAATTTTAATAGAAAAATTTTATTATGCAAACTTACCGTATTGGTCAAATTGTATCCAGCTCAAATACCACCCTGGAAACAGAGATTCCGGCAATGTTGCAGGCGCGTTACCAGCAGTTTCTTGAAGAGCGTTTTACTTTTCACTCGTCACGCATGCGCATGATGCATGTGACACCGGAAGAGTTAAAAAAATGGATATTGAAAGTGACCGTTGTAAGCTAGAGTTAAGCGATACGCCCTAGGATGTGATGGCATATGCTTGCCTGGTCGCCATCCTGTGCCAGGATCCGGGTTATCACTTGGTTTCCGAAAAACGTTTGACAAACACAGTGGCTGGAAATAATGCACCAACGCCTTTGGTCGGTTCGGCAGGTGCGCTAGTTGAAGGGATGAGAGAACTGGGTTTCAAAAAAGTGGCGATCATTACACCTTACATGAAGAGCCTGACCCAACAAGTGATTGATTATATTGAAGACACAGGTATTCAGGTTTCCGAGGCAATCAGTCTGGAAGTTTCAGACAACCTTGCAGTTGGCCGCCTGAATCCGTTGAATTTGATCGAACATGCCGACCGACTTGATATCAGCAACGTAGGATGCAATAGTGTTGTCGGTTTGCGTACAAATATCTTCTCTAGCGGCCATTCAGAGGGTGAAGAATCGTTTGGGTAAGCCAGTCTTGTCGGCTACTAATGTGATGGTTTAGCATATGTTGCATAAATTAAATTTGGCGCCGATTGTGCCGAACGCTGGTTATTTTCTTTCAGGTAAGTTTTAATTGCTCCTCGGTGCATGATCAGCTTTATAACTTTGGTGGCGGTACAGACCAACCTACCTGATGAAGCGCCATTTTGGCTTTTTCGTAAAGCTTGCCTTACAAGCCAATATTTGCGCCGTATTTTCGGTCATCATGCATCGTATCCTTACGTGACTGATTTCCCGACGGAATGCATTCTCCCGGCGCATCTGCTCGGTTCCTGCGCGATCAGCCATGGATCGGATTAGACTGCGGCTATTCGTCAGCGTGCTTGAAGAAGGAACGATTGCGGCTGCAGCCACACGTCAACATATCGCGGCGGCGGCTGTCAGCAAGCGTATCAGTGAACTTGAAGTACAACTTAATACGTAATTATTGATACGTAGCAACAAAAGGGTATTAATCCCAAAGCTGCTGGCTTCTCTCTTCTGAATTTGGCCCGAGGGGTACTCAACGATTTGGATAATATTGAAATCCAGATGCAAGCCTTTGTCTGTGGCACGCGCGTTCAGTGCGTGTGTTGGCGAATATTTCCGTCATGACCCAGTTCATGCCTCAGGTGCTGAAGTCATTTCTTACGAAGTATCCGCTGGTACAAGTCAATCTGGAGGAGAAAGTCAGTACAGCCATTATCTGGGGCGTTGACGATAATATCACCAATATTGGTATATTTTCCCAAGTCCCACACGGCGATGGCATTGAAGTTTATCAGTTCAAAACCGATGAGCTAGTCCTAATTGTTCCTAGGGAGCATCCGCTGGCGGCGCGTAGTTCGGTGTCTTTTACAGAAATCCTTGATTTCGAATTTGTTGGATTATACGTCAGCGTTACGATGCCCATTGCCTGATGGTAGAAGCCGGTTTAGGGATCGGTATTTTGCCTCAAATAAGTTCTCAAACCTATAGCGTTCTCGCTCTCAAAAAAATCATTTTAAACGAGCCATGGGCCCATCGGCAAATCGATATTTGTGTTCGTACGCTTCATTGTCGGTTGCTACAAAGCTGCTGTTCGACCATCTTCAAGTCTAAAAATAGTTTCCAAATGTCGTGATGGTGGCGTGCTATCGATTGTAAATATGTGCCCATGGCGGATTCGTGAACCAATTCTTTACTCCTACTGCTTCCTCCTCCATGCTTTGTTTTATGATATTAGATCGAGAGCAATAAAAAAATATCAGCCTTGTACCTTGTCACCAGCTCCGAAATATCAGTTAGTACCTCATTGCCAGGATATAAAATGCATTTACCTAAAATTGTTCATATTGCTGAGGTAGGCCCGCGTGATGGTTTCCAGAACGAAGCGCAAAATCTTCCGACTGCAGAAAAAATTTCTTTGATCCGTCAATTGGCAATGGCTGGTTGCAACAAAATTGAAATAACCTCGTTTGTCAATCCTAAAGCGATTCCAAATCTGGCCGATGCTACTGAGATTGTGGCGGGTACTGGTGATCTTGGTATCACGTGCTTTGCGTTGATTCCGAACGTCAAGGGTTATCAACGTGCGCTCTCGATGGAGGAATTGATGGTATTACTCTCGTCATGTCGGCGACCGATACCCAAAAAATCATAAAAATTTGAATCGTACCTGCCGCGAATCGATTGATGAGTTGTCGCCAATTGCGGCACGTGTCAAAGAAGATGGCCTGATCACTCGGCTCTCGATACCGATGACTTTTGGCTGTCCTTTTGAAGGAAATCCAGGGATTGATCGCATTCTTGAATTGATCGACATCATGGCACAAAAAGAATTTACCCGAATTGGACTATGCGACACGATAGGTATCGCTAACCCACAACAGGTATTCGACTGGGTCAGTCGCATTCATCAGGCATTCTCGGCGCTTGAGTTTGAACTACATTTTCACAATACCTATGGTCGCGGTTTGGTGAATGTGATGGCTGGAATGGAAGCCGGCGTAAGCCGATTCGATATTTGCGTTGGCGGCCTAGGTGGTTGTCCCTTTGCACCTGGGACCACGGGAAACGTTGCAACCGAAGACTTAGTTTCAATATTACAAGAAAGTGGTGTCGAAACCGGTATCAACCTTGGCGGCGTTCTTGCAGCATCGGATTTCTTGCATCAGACATTGGTGATGCGCATCAACAGCAACGTCTAGCAGGTTCATCATCCAACAATGTGCGTTAAACAATGTGTCACTGACACAAGGATAGGTGATAGAACATGGCAGATATCTCAACCCCCAAAGGCCCACTCGTTGGTATCAAAGTAATCGAAATGGGCACCTTCTTGATTGCTGGTCCATGTGGTGCACGTTTGTTGGCAGAGTTTGGTGCAGACGTGATTAAAATCGAAGTGCCAAAAAAAGGCGATCCAATCCGTAATTGGCGAGTCGTACATAACGATAACGGCACCTCGTTGTGGTGGGTATGTGCAGTCATGCAACAAAAAATGTATCACGCTCGATTGTGGTGTGCCGGAGGGGGCGGCAGTCTTAAAGACGCTATTGCAAGAGGCCTATGTATTGATCGAAAATTTTCGCCCCGGCAAGCTCGATAAATGGGGTTTTACCAAAGAAGTGTTAGCCGAAATCAATCCTAATTTGATTGTCTCCCGCATTTCTGGTTTCGGTCAGACTGGCCCAGGTAGCAAGCGGCCCGGTTTTGGTGCAATTGGCGAGTCGATGGGCGGCATCTGGTATCTGACGGGTTATCCGGGACAAGCACCGACCCGAGTGGGAATTAGCCTCGGGGATTCAGTCGCAGCGTTGTATTCCGTGATCGGCATATTGTGATGAGTGCTCTATCATCTTGACATGCAGCAAGGCGGCGGCCAGGAGATTGATGTTGCGTTGTATGAAGCAGTGTTCAGTTTGATCGAAAGTATGGTCCCCAAGCATGATCAAGAACAAGTGATACAGGAGCGTAGCGGATCGCTTTTACCTGTTATTTCACCTTCCAGTGTGTATGCATCAAAGATGGAAAATATGTCGTCATCGCCGCTAATGGGAATGCCATCGTACAGTGTTTGCTTAAATTAATTGGGCGTGAGGCTCTGTTGACCGATGAACGTTTTTCAAATAACGAACAGCGCATCAAGCATATGATCTTTATCGATGACTTGATCACAGCCTGGAATGTGAAAATGACGTTGGCCGAATGTCTTGATCATTTGAATGCCCAGGGTGTGCCGGCAGGTCCGATTTATAGCATCGAAGGTATTTTCGCGGATCCGCAATATAAGGCCCGCGAGATGATTATCGATGTCGCGCATCCCAAATTCGGCTATCTGAAAGTCCCCGGCATCATTCCTAAAATGAGCAAAACGCCTGGTAGCATTCAATGGTTAGGGCCAAAATTGGGCGAACACAATTTTGAAGTACTTAAGAAAATTGGGCTATCAGAACAGCAAATCGCTCAAATGGCGGCGCAAGGTGTGATCTGATTACATCCGTCCAGTCTGGATGTGACTAAGAATTAGCGGCTTCTTGGGTTGCGGACCTATCATTTATAACGGGGACAAAAATGACACCACAAACAATATATGAAAAATTATGGTGCCAGCATGTAGTTTATGAGCATGCATACGACACCGCGGCCATTTATATTAATCGGCATCTTGTAAATGAAGTGACCAGTCCGCAGGCGTTTGATGGGTTACGTGCGAATGGTCGGCCTATATGGCGGCTGAACGCCAACATCGCGGTCGCGGACCACAATATTTCCACCACCGACAGAAGCCTGGCGATTTCTGATGCAGTTTCTCGGCAACCAGTGGAAATGCTGGATAAAAATTGTGCTGAAACTAGCGTGACTTACATCAAGCTTGATGATCCACGTCAAGGGATCGTACATGTTATCGGTCCTGAGCAAGGTGCAACGTTACTACCCGGCATGAGTGGTTTCCGACAATTCGCATACCAGTACCCACGGTGCGTTTGCAGTGTTGGCATTTGGTATCGGTACTTCTGAAGTGGAGCACGTACTCGCCACGCAGACCCTGCGCACCAAAAAATCGAAGACTATGCTTATACAAGTCGACGGCGTATTGCAGGTCGGCGTCTATGCCAAGGACATCGCGCTAGCGATTATTGGTGTCATTGGTAATGTTGTGGTGGGACTGGTTACGCCATCGAATATGCCGGATCGGCAGTTAGGGAGCTCTCGATGGAAGGGCGGATGACCTTCATTGAGGCCGGCGCAAGAATGGGAATAGTCGCGGTAGATCAAAAAACTATTGCCTATCTGAAAGGCCGTCCATATGCGCCAAGCGGTCCGCAGTGGGATCATGCATTGGCCCTGACGTCTGATGTTGAAGCTAAGTTTGACCGCGTGGTTTGTGGTTTATATCGATGCTTCTGGCATACGGCCTCAGGTGACTTGGGGTATCTCGCCAGAGATAGTCAGTGAGTATCTCTGGCGCGGTACCCGATCCTGCCAGCTTTACAGATCCTGTAAAGCGAGAAGCGATGCAGCGCGCGTTAGATTACATGGCGCCGCCCCGTACATTGATCCGTGATATTGCCCTTGATAAAGTATTTATAGGCTCTTGCACCAATTCGCGCATCGAAGATATCAGAATCTCTTCCCCAGTCGTCCTTGGAAAATCTGTAGCCGACAACATTCGTCTGGCGCTATTGGTGCCGGGCTCGGGACTGGTGAAGCGTAAAGCTGAAGCTGACGGACTGAACCAGGCTGTTCAATATGCCTCGGCATGAACGACGATAAACTCTTCACTTGCGAGCGTTGCACATCGACTTCGAATCGCAATTCCGAGGGGCGCCAGAGAAGCAGTGGTCGCACCCATTTTGTCAGTCCAGCGAGGGCGGCGGCTATTTTGGATTATCTCGTCGATATTAATCATTTTTGATCAAAGAGAACCCATGGATGCCTTCTTAAGCTTACGTGTTTTGGTGGTCTCGATCGACCGTTCCAATATCGACACCGAGGCCATTATTCCGAAGCAATTTCTAAAACGCATCACGCGTACTGGATTTGGCCCCAACCTTTTTGACGAGTGGCGTTATCTGGACCACGGCGAACCCGATATGGATTGTTCGATCAGACTAGAAAATCCAGAATTTGTGCTTAATCAAGCGCGCTATCAAGGCCCGCAGATTATGTTGGCACGAGAAAATTTCGGTTGTGGCTCCTACCTTGAACACGCACCTTGGGCGCTGCTCGAGTTCGGCATACATGTGATCATCGCCCCCAGTTTTGCCGATATTTTCTATAATAATTGTTTTAAAAACGGGTTACTACCGATCATCTTGTCAACTGAGGCAGTCGCGGGTTTATTTTTTGCGGTGGCATAGCACGACGGTTATTGTCTAGACGTTGATCTGGAACAGCAAACTGTCCGGTTACCATCGGGGGAGAGTATATCTTTCGAATTTGATTCTTTCCACAAGCACTGCTTGCTCAATGGTTTAGATGAAATCGGTCTTTCTATGATACATCGAGAGCAAGTGCATGCATACGAAGCACAACTCAGGCAGACGTCGCCTTGGCTAGTCAACGATCGTTAGTAGTTGTTTTGTAGTAATAACTAAAAATAGTCAATTTTCCTCATGTTGGAGCGCGTGGGTTTTAACGATGGCGCTGTTAGCGTAGACCGAATTGGGCTTGGGTTCGAGTGCTACGGCAGCGCGATTTGGCGCATTGATTGAGAAGGCTGCTTAAAAACCTTATACCCGCTCGGCTAAGGTAAAATGTTGGCTATATTTAACAACCAACAATGAGCGCCCGCGACCCTATGTTATACCAAGTTCTTGCCCGTAAATATCGCCCCAGAA
>JACMQE010000081.1 GCA_014377145.1 Glaciimonas sp.
AGCGCGTGCTTCTGGCTGATTGATGAAATTGCCGAACTGGCGCAATGGATACAATTGCCTATCGGTCAGTTTAACGTCGATTCCCCCCTTAAAGACTGCCTTGAACAGCGAGCATTGCCATTGCCCGGCGACGGTGCCCAGCGCTTCCAGCGTAGCCTGACCAACACCGCGTTTTGGTGTCGTGATAGCGCGAATAAACGCTGGGTCATCGTTTTCGTTAGCGATCAGACGCAGATAACTGATGATGTCTTTGATCTCCGCCTTATTAAAAAAGCTTTGACCGCCTGACATTACGTAGGGGATGCGTTCACGCTGTAGGGCTTTCTCAAAAATCCGTGCCTGATGGTTGCCACGATACAGAATCGCATAGTCGGCAAATTTAGCGCGTCGCTCAAAGCGATGCGCCGATAACATAATGGCCACCTGCTCAGCTTCCTTCTCATTATCTTCCATGCCCATGACTTTGATTGGATCTCCCAAGCCGTGCTCGGACCAGAGCGATTTTTCAAATAGTTTGGGATTATTTCCGATCACTGCATTAGCAGCTTGCAGAATTCGGGTGGAAGAGCGGTAATTCTGCTCGAGCTTGATCACTTTCAAATTTGGAAAATCAACTTGCAAGGTTTTCAGATTTTTAATAGTTGCGCCGCGCCATGCATAAATTGCCTGATCGTCATCGCCCACCGCTGTAAACATCGGTTTTTTGCCTATGCCCGTGATCAGCAATTTGACTAGTTCATACTGACAAGTATTGGTATCTTGATATTCATCTACCAACTAATAGCGCAAGCGCCGCTGCCATTTATCGCGAACTATTCTGTTGGTGCGGAATAGCTCTACAGGGAACCGAATTAAGTCATCGAAATCGACTGCTTGATAGGCTTTCAATATGGCGACATAATTTGGATAAATGCGGGCGGCCTGTGCCTCGTCCTCGGTGATGGCTTGCTTAAGAGCTTGTTCAGGATCGATCAGCCCATTTTTCCATAATGACATTGTGGTTTGAATTCTGCGGATCAGTTGCTTATCAGTGGTAATCGCCAAATCTTGCACAATCGAAAAACAATCGTCGCTATCCATGATCGAAAATCGATCTTTCAGCCCCAGTTCGCGTGCTTCCTGGCGCAAAATTTTCACGCCCAGCGAGTGAAACGTGCTGACGGTAATCTGTTTAGCCTGTTTTGGTTCTTTGAGTAATTTAGCGATCCGCTCTTGCATTTCGGTTGCTGCCTTGTTGGTAAATGTCAACGCCGCGATATGTCGCGGTTCATAACCGCAATTCTCAATCAGGTGGGTAATTTTTTGGGTAATAACGCCCGTCTTTCCCGAGCCAGCGCCCGCCAGCACCAGGCATGGGCCGTCCATGTATTTCACGGCTTCTCTTTGGGGGACGTTGAGACCAAAATTGGGATTGGACGACATGCGGCAAGTCAGATAGAAGGAAAGCAGGTCATTCTAACATTCTGGATACCAGCGCACTTAAGTCGTAGCGAACTGTCGCCTGCAGACATTGGTTAGTAGGTCCGTTATATGGGAAAATCCGGAAGAATATGTTTATCGACTAAAGCATTCACTTTTATTGAGTTATTGATGAAATTTACCCATTTAATTGAAATTAACGATCCCCTCAATCCGCTGATCGCCCCATTAACTTCTCAGCAACTCTGGCGTGGGCTAGTCTTGTGGGCCAAGTAGCCAATGTTGTTCATCACCCGCCTTGATGAATGTCAGATTATAGAAAAATCGATGGAAATGGTGAAACGGCAATTGCATTACGGCAAATTGATCATTCGCTATATTGCGAGTTATTTGCCACAATTGCAAGTGCGTTGTTATCACGTGCCAATCCAGGAAGATATCTTGGGATCAAGCCTGACCATGACCATTGAACAGCCGCGGGCTGATGCATTATTTGTACGGTTTTCCTCTGAGGATGACGCTATTGACGGACTTTTATGGAGAAGCCAATACCAGAGAGAAAGAAAAATGTATATAGGCTTTCGTCGATCTGCGTAAGTGGAAATGAATATGGAAGGATTTATAACAGTTTTAGAACTGGATCTATAAATGCTGAAAGCGGAGGGTTTTTAGGAGGCCTAGTAGGATACGCTAGTGGTACGATTTCCAATAGCTTCGCTACCGGCCGTGTACCACACTTCGAGCAACGCTCTTAGCTCCTCTGGCGGGCTATAGTAGGGTACGGACAAGAGGTTAAGATAATCTTTTCCTATGCTACCGAAAGGTCAATAGTTATGCCTATGCCGGTCAATCATTTTTTTGTGTGTGAATCTGATTTGTTGCAAGCAGCAGTGAATTTAAGTGGGCTGCTGCTTGCACTATTGTACGGTAGAAAGGATCGGATAATGCAGTTCGGTTTACATGCGCAGATCACAGGAAGCCACTTGCGGATTATTTCTGGCGCTGGGCATGATCCGTTTCATTCTGAGCCGGCGGTGGGGCTGTTGGATGCGTTGAATTGCTTTGGCAGATACGGAGATTTTGATCGCTGGTGAGGTGGTCTATTGTGGTTATTTAATACGGTTGCTGCCACGTGGGAAAACGGTGGTTAGCAGATAACAATAACCCCATAGTTTGTGTATTTTTATTCTTTTTATTTTATATTTATTAATTTTTAAAACCTGGTGACAATATCAAATACACACGTTGGTGATATTAAATACTAATATGTCGTTTCAATCCTTTATTCAACCTACACTACCTAACTTCTTACGTTTTGTCATTTAGCGTGAAGAATGTTGGGAGATTGTTTAAAATCCAGTTTTTAAATCGAGTTAATCAATTTAAATAATCTTAAATACGCAGTTAAGAAATATAACGGTCTGACTACTATCGGTAAAATCCATAAAAAAACAAGGCAATCCCGCGCTTCGCTGTCAGCACGTGCACGACGCAGGACAGCGGTCGGTATTGCCCTGTCGATTTTAATGCATGCGATTCTGTTTACCCTGGTGTGGCACGAGATCGCGGAAATGCCGCCGCCTGTGCGTTCGGATCAACCGAATGTATCACTGAAAGTGACTTTTCTGGAGCTGCCGAAAACGCCGTCTACAGCAACCTCGGTGCCATCGCCTAAGTTTACGCCACTACCGCCTAAACAGGTTGCTCGTCCTAAGGTGGCGAAACAGCCGAAGCTTGCGGTGCGTAGCCCTGCCGCCCGCCCCCCAACGTCGCAGATTTTGTCTGCATCCTCGCCGATACAGGCGATCGCGCCTTCAAAAATCAAGCCAGCGCCACCGGAGATGGATATGAGTACCATGCTGAATGCGGCCCGCGACCGACGCCTTGCAGAGGCGGAAGCGGAAGGGTGGCCTGATCCCGATCCGAATGCGCAAGCTAGTAATCATATTAATGGACCACCCGATAATGCGGTTGCATTGGCCAATATTCAGTTTTTAAACCAGCATATTGCTGGTGGCGGTGGTACATTTCAGATTATGAGTAAAGGATCACGGATTGCAAAATATGCATTTCGCGGTTGGGGCGCGACCGCACGTGAAAATCGACGCCAGTTGATTGAGGTAGATGCAGGCCCGGATGGCGACATCGATTCTGCGATAGTAAAGAGCATGATCGCGCTTATCCGTAAACGGTATCCAGGCAACTTTAAGTGGGATTCGCAGCGCTTAGGACGTTTAGTGGAGCTTTCGGCCCGAGAAACTGATGGCCCGGCGTTGGAAGCGTTCTTGATGAAAGAGTTTTTTGGTGGGTTTTGAGTGCTATAACGAATGCGTTAATATTGTTAAAGCTGTTTTCGAATTTTACATTCGACTTTGACCGCTTTGTGTTTTTCTTACCGCGATTCACTTGTTTGTTAGCTACTTAGTCAAAGGCAATATTTCCCGGAAAGCGGCATGTTCAATGCTTTGGACCCATTCGTAAGCTACCATTTTCATGTTCACCAGTTGCGCGCCCGCTTGTTGCATTCGCATTAGGGCGGTGCCGCGCTCGCTTTCGCGGCCTGGGGACCGCATCGACCACAACTCGCACCACATAATCATGTGCTAGCAATTCTAAAGCGGTCTGTAACAAACAAGTTTGCGCTTCACAACCTACGATGATAATTTGTCCGCGATTGTATGGAAATGCATCTAATAAGCCATCTGCGCAAGCGTTGAAATGGACCTTACTGATCGTTTTTTCCCATAATTTCTTGATGTTAGCTTCGTTGCCACCAAGCTTGGCCGGGTTTTGTTCTGTGCAGATGATGGGTAACTGAGCAGCTTGGCGATGTGACCCGGCCGCGCCGCCTACGCGTTAGCGCTATCGCCTTGATATACCGCTGGCATTATTTGGATTGAGAGTGCAATAGAAGTGGAGTTACTTTTTCGGTACCTATTAAACATGTCGTCTCTTTTTTGTACCTGATCGCTTGGTTGTGCTGGTCAGTATGACTTTGCGTATTAAGCTGGTCTGTTCCTGGAATATTTTTCTCGCGGATTGCGGTAAAAATTAGGTTTTTAAAGCGGTGGTTGGTGACCATTTTTTACTTTCTTTGTATTTATTTACAGCATTTCTATGGCGGTTTTCGCTGAATACATTTTTTCGTGTAGGCCTTTTGTTATCCGTTTATGCGGATTACGGCCGAATTAATATCCGTGCCGATACCCGTCAATCATTCGGTTTTGTCGCCGGGCATGGCGTGTACCAAACCACACTCACCCGCCCGGCGTTATATGCCAATTATCTGATCAGTCAATTCAAGCTGCTGCGTGAAAATCATGACGTGCCGCTTTAGATCGGCGTGAGCGAATTGCCGATTCCTGTGCATTTTTCTTTTTCTGAGGGAATTCATGTTGAGGGCAATCTTGAGCCTGACCATTTGCGCCATCTGCCAGATGTATTTGACTTGCCAGATCTGGCCACGATGGACGATCGGATTGTTAACGGGACGCATCAGGAACAACCGGGTGAACCGCATCCTCTGAATTTGTTCAACGCGCCACGCATCGATTATTCGCTGCATCAACTAAAGCATTACACAGCGACTTCGCCAGACCGTTTTCAGTATTATGTGTTATTTATCAGCTATGCGTTTTATGTCGATGAATTTATCTGGATGGGGCGCGAGTTAATGCAGATAACGACCGATCCAGAACAGCTTGCATATCGTCAGCATTACACCGCGTTTGTCGAGCCGGGCGATCTGATGACGTGGAACGCAAATACGATCATGTGGCTGTTTTACGTCCGCATGGCTGGATCATGTTGGGGCATTGTGCGAGTCTGACAGCGTCGCAACGGATGGGAGATTATGTACTGGCGCATGCGTATGTGCGCGACGATCATGTGCTCGATGATGATTTGCCGTTGTGGGTGCCGATTCCGGCACTGGCGGAAGTACAACTGACTTTGCAGGATGCAGTAGCGCATATCACGCAGTTAGAAGAATATAAACTGAAGCGGATTATGCGCACCGGGACGGTAGCGTCAGTGGATGATCGAAACTGGGAACTGCGTGATCATCGCGTGCCGCTGTTGGGCTTTAATCAAAATCGCAGCATCGCACTGGATATGAAAAGTGCGACTGTCGCCACAAATGGTTTCCGTTTTCGTGTGCCTTATGGGACCTTGCTGTGCGTATCGAATAAACCTCTGCATGGCGAAATTAAATTGCCTGGGATGGCGAATCGATTTTATGAGTAACGCGTGAACCAGCATTTGAAAATAGGGATCAAGGCGCTGGAATTATTGCGCCATCGAGGGTCGAGCAATTACATATTCGCAAGTTACGCAGCTTTAGCAAACCGGCGCTCCGCTATTCATTTTTTGAAAAGATGAGAACATGCATTATCGGCACTTTAAAGGCGGCATTTACGACTTTATTTGCGAGACCATGCTGGAATCCGATCCGATGGTGACGATGATTGTTTATCGCGCTACAAACGGATCGATCTGGACGCGGCCTAGCAATATTTTTTTGAACAGGTCGAATTTGAGGGAAATATGATGCAACGGTTTTTGTCGATGAATGCGGACATTGTGGCAATTGGAGCCAATAAGTAATGCGGTTCGCGCGCCAAGTTTTGCCAGGATTTTTTTATGTTAATGCTGATTGGCGTGTTCTTTATACGCCCCAGCACATGGTACCAAACAAGCCCGCGCCAGCCAACAACATACAGAATGTGCTACGATCAGCGATGGTGTGAATGATCCTGTGCGATGCATTAGATGGGTTGCGAATGGCGGGCCGATGACTTGATCGATGCTATACGCCACAGTCAGCAAGCTAATCAAATAGGGGGTAAACGTAAAGCGGCCTATTCCCATCCAGCACCAGCGCACCGCAGATGGCGAGGGCCA
>JACMQE010000082.1 GCA_014377145.1 Glaciimonas sp.
CGTCATCGACGCGGCCTTGGCCAATAACGTGAGCCAAGTCATTGCCCTGTCGTCGGATAAGGCTGTTGCCCCTGCCAACGTTTATGGTGCGTCAAAATTATTCCTCGAAAAATTGTTCTTGAACGCGAATCGTGAAAATGCAACGCAATTTACAGTGGTGCGCTATGCCAATGTATTTGCCAGCAAGGGGTCGGTCATACCGTTTTTTCTGGCAAAGAAGGTAGATGGTTACTTGCCCATTACGCATCCAGAGATGACGCGTTTTAGTATTTCGATGCAGGAAGGCCTTGACTTGGTAATGTTTGCCATTCAGCACGGCTGGGGTGGGGAAATCATCGTGCCCATAGCACCTTCTTATCGAATATTGGATGTTGCTACCGCCGTGGCTCCTAAGATTGAACATCGAATTGTTGGGATACGGCCAGGTGAAAAGCTACATGAAGTAATGATCAGCGCAAGCGAGGCCGCACTAACGGTACAGCGAAAACGTTACTACATTGTTTGTCCTGGCGAGGGATCCTGGAGCCAAAATCAATACTGTTTTAAAACCGATGCGATTCCTGTACCACCCAAGTTTGAATATGAATCTGGGTGCAATGAGGCGTGGATGACAGTGGAGCAAATACGCGAGCTACTTCTTTCAGGAAACAATTCGTGATGGCAACTCTGTCATTGTGAATGCATTCGTAATATCTAAAAGACCCATGAAAATTGATACTTTGGTCAGTATTATCATGCCCGTTTATAACGGAGAGGCTTATATTCAGGTTGCTGTGCAGTCTGTACTTGATCAAACATATGAAAATTGGGAATTGATTATTGTTGACGACGGTAGTACTGATGGTACGGCTAAATTTCTCGATAGTCTTACTGATTTCAGAATAAAACGGATTAATCAACCAAATCGTGGTGTTAGTGCCGCACGTAATGCAGCATTGAGTATTGTGCAAGGTGAGTTTATTACGCTATTAGATGCAGATGATAAATTGCCACCGTTGAGCATTACGCTTCGAACAAAATTCCTTTTAAAAAATCCAGAGGTTGATATTGTCGACGGCGTAATTCATTTTTTGGATAAAGACTTAAGAAATGAATTTAGGCGACATATTCCCTCTTTTCGCGGTCTATTATTCAAACGACTGCTGCGCCTCGATGATAAGGTTTTTGCCTTAGCAACTTATATGTTTCGTACGAGTTTACTTAAACATTTTAGATTTGACGAAACTATGACTCATTCCGAGGATCTGATGTTTTTTATTTCTTTATCTTCTATACAGTCAATTCAAATTGGATATGTAAACGACTCAGTTTACTTATATAGAAAAGGCCATATTTCAGCAATGTCAAACATGGATGGCTTTGAGCGTGGTTACTTTAATTTATTAAAGAAAGTGAAGTCAATACATAATGTGAAATTATCAGATCATTATTTTTTGCGCTTTAAGATTGCGAAGATACTTTTTTTAAGTTGGTTTGCAATCAGGATGCCCGGCAGAGCTTTTAATAGTGTGTGGACTGTACTTTCAGGTGTCGGTCTGTGATTCTTTCAGATATTCGTTTTTGCTTGCTTAAATCGTATGTATTTGGTTTTTTAAATGCTGTCGGGGCCGCCAGTTTGCTAAGTAAATACCGCGTAAATGACCGTGAAGTGGCGTTGCTAACTTTTCACCGCGTTTCGGATGAGCCTGATCCACTCTGGCCGCCTATGCCTGTAGCTACTTTTCGGAAAATGATCGAGTTTTTGGCGCGCAATACCACGGTTATGGCCTTGCAAGACCTATGGAAAATTGAACAGTATCCTGACAAGCCACTTATTTGTTTGACTTTTGACGATGGCTACATGGATTTTTATGAAAATGCACTTCCCATCCTTAAACACTATGGATTGCCTTGTCTGCACAGCATTTGTCCTGGCTTGATTGACGATGGAGGTACTACTTGGACTCAAGTGGTTAATGCTTATATTCATCAGCATCCTGGTGCGCAATTGACCTTGCCGGACGGTCATATCTTTTTGATCTCAGCACAACCTAAAGAGCAAGACTTTCTAGCCGTGATGGGTGTTCTGTACAAGTTGAGCCATGCAGTGCGCTCACCTTTTATAAACAAACTAAAGAATGCCCTGCGCAAACCACCAGTGGGCCGCTTAATGGAATGGGATGAAATCCGGGCTTGTCAATTGGCAGGGGTGGAGATTGGCTCGCATAGCTTGTGGCATAGCCACTTACCGACGATTGATAATGAAGCAGTGTTGCGCGACGAGATCGCTGGCAGTCGGCGCAGAATTTTTGAAGAGCTTGGCGAATATCCGTCAGTTTTTGCCTTTCCAAGTGGTTTTTACGACAACCATAGCCTTCGCCTGGTGCTTGAGAGTGGATATCGCATTGCGCTGCTGTGTGAAGACATGGTTTTTCAACACCGACCGCTTGGGGCCGATGAATTTTCGGTTTTTACACGTATCAATGTGGCCAATGGCTCATTTCACGAAGAAAAGTTGCGTACCCTGGGCTTTCACCAACGAGCCAAGCGTTTGCTGCGCGGAAAGCCCTATGTGTCTGATGTAGATGCGTTGGTGCTCCAGTCTTGAGTGGGGCGAGGGAACATCGGCAAACAGCCAGAAAGAACCCTTCATATAGTGGTCGATTCGTCTATGGTGAAAACGGCATGATGAGGGTCTTGGCATTGCCTCGTTATAGCCGTCTGGGTGCCAGCAGCCGAATGCGCTTTTACCAATACTTGCCGTCGCTTGAGTCTGCGGGTATTGATGTGACGGTATCGCCTCTATTTTCGGATGACTATGTGTTGGGCCTTCAACAGGGAAGCCGACGGGCAGCTGATGTTGCCCGCGCGTATGCCAAGCGCGTAAGGACGTTGCTGGGTAGTCATTCATTCGACTTGGTCTGGATTGAAAAAGAGGTCTTTCCATGGCTACCAGCGTGGGCTGAAAAGGCGCTTCTGTCGAGTGGTATGCCTTATGTGCTGGACTATGACGACGCAGTCTTTCATTATTACGATCGGCATCGCAATCCGTTAGTGAAGTCATTTCTGGGTGGCAAGCATCCCGCCCTGATGCAGGGTGCTGCAGTGGTTGTGCCTGGCAATGCATATTTAGCCGAGTTTGCATGGGGGGCCGGAGCCCAACGAGTCGAGATGGTTCCTACGGTGATTGATCTGACTCGCTACCCAGCGCCTTTGCAAAAAACCAGGTCGGGCGCAGCAAAACCTCCCTACGTTGGCTGGATTGGCCAGCGCGCCACGGCGTCTTTTTTAGCGCCGTGCAAAGATTTTTTTGAACGCCTTTCAGCGGCTGGCTTAGGGCGCTTTGCCGCAATCGGCATTGATGCGCCGTCGCTTGGTTTGCCCATGGCATCCATTCCGTGGGCAGAAGATACCGAAGTGGCTTCCATCAGCAGCTTTGACATCGGCATCATGCCTCTGGTTGATGAGCCTTTCGAACGCGGCAAGTGCGGCTACAAGCTCATTCAATACATGGCCTGTGGCCTGCCCGTGGTGGCGCCCCCCGTAGGGGTGACCCGCCAGAACGTGGACCATGGCGGGAATGGTTTTTTGGCCGAAACGCCTGAACAGTGGGAGCAAGCGTTGCGGACTCTGTTGGCAGACGCCGGTTTGCGCCAGCGCATGGGGCAGGCGGGTAGGCAGAAGGTTGAGCAGCAATATTGCATTCAGGTAACAGGGCCAAAGATGGTCGCGTTGCTGCGGGCCGCAAGTACGCCAATTTAAAAAGATTATTGAAACATGTGCTGATTTGCAGGA
>JACMQE010000004.1 GCA_014377145.1 Glaciimonas sp.
CATGCCGTCGGCGTGGCCAACGGCCTCGACGCCCTGCACTTGGCCCTGCGGGCCATGGACGTGGGACTGGGCGATGAAGTCATCGTGCCCAGCAACACCTATATTGCAACTTGGCTGGCAGTGAGTCAGTGTGGCGCCACGCCCGTGCCGGTTGAACCCGATGCGCGCACCTACAACATAGACCCGGCGCTGATTGAAGAGGCTATCAGCCCCCGCACCAAGGTTATCTTGCCGGTGCACCTGTACGGCCAACCGGCGGACATGGATCCCATTCTGGCCATCGCACGCAAGCACGGTTTGCGTGTGCTTGAAGACGGCGCACAGGCGCACGGCGCTCGCTACAAATGCCAGCGCTTGGGCGCGCATGGCGACGCCGTCGCCTGGAGTTTTTACCCTGGGAAGAACCTAGGTGCCATGGGCGACGGCGGCGCGGTGACCACCAACGACGCCCAAATCGCCGACCGATTACGCGTGCTACGTAATTACGGCTCGCGCGTGAAGTATGTCAACGAAGTGCAGGGCTATAACAGTCGGCTTGATCCGCTGCAGGCAGCTATCTTGCGCGTCAAACTTCGGAAGCTCGATGAATGGAATGCTCGCCGTCGATATATCGCCCTCCGTTATCAACAATGCTTGAAGAACTGTGGCTTGACATTGCCATATGTGCCCGACTGGGCTGAGGCCGTGTGGCACCTGTATGTGGTTCAACACTCGCACCGCGATTCCTTGCACAAAGCGCTCGGAGATGCAGATGTGGGCACGCTGATTCATTATCCAATTGCACCGCACTTGCAGCAGGCATATGCGCACGCAGGATTGAAGCAGGGCGATTTTCCGCTGGCCGAGCGCATGGCGGATCAGGTGTTGAGTCTTCCTATTGGACCATCGATGTCTGATTGTGACGCGCAGCAAGTAATTGAACTGATAAAAGCCAGTATGGCGTGAAAAAACTAGTGTGAGGAAGTTACTAACTGTTACGCTATTTAGTGGACTGCTAACTTTATTGCGAATGGCAAGCGGATTCGTGATCGCCAAAGTTGTTGCGATCTATACGGGCCCAAGCGGTATTGCCATGCTGGGGCAAGTTCAAAGTCTAGTCAATGCGCTTAACGGCATAGTTGCCGCTCCTGCGGGAAGCGGGGTAGTACGCTACACCGCTGAATACGAGAACGCCGGTTTTAATAGTTGCGCCCCATGGTGGAAAGCGGCTCTTAAATGGGTCTTGATGCTCTTGGCTCTCGTCATACCTATATCATGTATTTTTGCCAAGCCTTTGGCGCACTGGGTATTTGGAGACGTAAATTACTACTGGTTGGTAGTGATGGTAGCACTTGCTTTGCCGTTATCCACAGCCAACAGTCTAGTCGCATCTGTGCTTAACGGTCAGCATCAGTACGGTCGTTTTATTGGGATAGGGATGGTGTCGGTGATTATTGCCACCATAGTAATGTTGGTGCTGGTGAGGGAGGCAAATCTCAATGGCGCAATGATTGCTGCGGCGCTGTTTACAAGTATCTCTGGCTTGGTGATGTTGGTCGGGGCAATGCGACAACCGTGGTTCCGTCTGCAATACTGGTGGGGCTCGACTGATAAAGTCCATATGAAGGGCATCGGCGGCTACGTTGCAATGGCCGTAACCAGTGCGTTAACCGTGCCGGTAGCGTTGCTGATGGTACGAAATATTTTGATTGATGAAGTTGGCTGGGAGCAAGCTGGTCACTGGCAAGCGGTATGGAAAATATCCGAGGTTTATCTTGGTGTAATTACTATGGCATTAAGCACTTATTTCCTACCCAAGCTGGCTTCACTAAAAAGCACTGACTCAATTTTGAAGGAGATTACAGCAACTGTAAAGATAGTTATGCCGATCGTGTTGTTATTAGCAACCGCTGTCTATCTATTACGCGATATAGCAATTAGTTTGGTATTTACCGAAGCGTTTCGTCCAGCTCGGGATTTGTTCGCGATTCAATTAGCGGGCGATGTAATAAAAATTTTATCATGGATTTACGCATACCCAATGTTGTCCCGTGGTGCAACAAAATGGTTTATGGGAACTGAAATATTTTTTTCCGTCAGCTTTGTTTTACTTGCTTATCTTTTTATCGCAGAGTATGGTGTTCATGGGGCCAACCTTGCCTATACATTTAATTACTTTTTATGCCTAATTTTTATATACACAAATGTAAAACGCTTTTCGCGATAATTATTATTCAATATCGGACGCTCTGCTTCAGAGGTCTAAAGCTTCTGAATCTACATAATATGAAAGCTGCTAAAGGGGTTAAGATTGTTCAGCGCATTTCTGCCCAAGGTAGGGGAACAATCGAGGTTGGCAAGGAATCGCAACTGGGTGTTTACCCATCACCAGGATTTAAACGGGGTGAATTTTATCTAGAAGCGCGAAATGCAACTGCACAGATTCTCATAGGCGAGAATGTGTTCATAAACAATGACTGCGTTATTATTGCAGATAAAAGCATCATTGAAATAGGTGATTACACTTTAATTGGTCCAAGTTTTTTTTGCGTTGATAGTGATTTCCATCCGCTCGATCCGACGCAAAGGTTAACTACTAATTACAATTGCCAGTCAGTAAAAATCGGCAGGAATGTTTTCATTGGAGCCAGAGTAACTATATTGAAAGGAGTCAATATTGGGGATGATGCGGTAATAGCGGCGGGAAGCATGGTAATTAAAGATGTGCCTAGTGGTGTGGTTTTTGCGGGTAATCCCGGCAAAGTTGTGCGGTACTCAATAACCTAAACCTAATGAAATTAGCTAAAAAGCTAGTATTATTTATCAAATAGGCAAAGAGTCAAAATGTAAGTGGTGCAATTTATGGAAACTTCTACAAAAATGTCTTTGGTGTCTATACACATCATTACGTATAACCAAGTCAAGTTTATTCACGAAACAATTCAAAGCGCATTAATCCAAGATTACGAAAATAGCGAAATTGTTATAGCGGACGATGGTTCCACCGATGGAACACGAGAGATTATTCTTGAGTATGCAAAAAAGTTTCCTGAAAAAATCATTCCACTTGTAGGCGGGCCAAACTTAGGTATAACAGGTAATAGCAATAGAGGCCTTATCGCATGTCGAGGTAAATATGTGGCGTTTATGGGCGGAGATGATTCATTTTTGCCCGGAAAGATAGCGAAGCAAGTTGAATGGTTAGATGCAAATGAAAACCGTGTGCTTTGTTATCACGACATAGATGTCTATGATTCAGAAACAGGAAAGACGCTTTATCTTTGGTCCGAAAAATATCGGTCCAGGGAGGGAAATGCTAAAACTATAATAAAACATGGTACATTTTTTGGAGCCACATCTGTAATGATCCGTCGACAACCACATTTACTGTTCAATGAGAAAATTCCAACTGCATCAGATTGGTTTATGTGGTTTGAAATTCTTGAAAATCAATCAGGATTAATTGGATACGTCGATGGCGTTTATGCACGCTACCGGCGACATACTAATAATATTACATTGACAGGAGGGCATCATTTGCATGATGCATTGGCTACACTGGCAGCTATTGAAGTGTTTGCTCCCAATAAATATAAGTGGGAGTGTGAGCAAAAAAGGGCTGAAATTTATTTTCTTGAAGCATATAAAAATTTATTAACGAGGAATTTTAAAGTATTATTTCTCCGATTGTTTCAATCCGTACGTGTGTGCCGCGGATTTTGGATTGCTCCTATCAAACTTTTAATATCTAAAATATTTAGATTGAAATTGTAATTAGTTTGATTAACATTTAGCTTTTCCGAAGAATTGCAAAAGTTTTCTCTCAGAAAGAAATTTAATGCATGCTGTAAATTATTTTAATAAATTATTTGTGTTTCTTTTAGTCTTCTTTTTCGTACTTTCTCCCAGATTTGATTTTAATGTTGCTATTCATGCAGGTTATTTTTCCGTGGCACTGCTTGCTAGTACATGCGCAATAAGGAAGCGTGCCCTTTTTTCTTTGCCGAAACCGTTGGTTGCAATAACCGCATTTTTCCTGGTTTTGGCAATTTACCATCTAGTTTTCGCGACTCTGTACGATAATAACGGCAGCTATTTCTTTTCTATCTGCATTTCGATAATTGTTAGCAATGTATTTGGCTGGATGCTTGCGTCATATTTAGTTAAAAGTGGGACGAATAACAATGATTTGATAGATCAGCTTCTGATTATTTGTGCAATGGTCGCGGTAATAAACGCGTCGGTTGTACTGGTTGAATATGCCTTGCCTGAAATTAAATCCGTTATTGAGAGTTATCTGCTGCAAGTAGTGGATTCAAATACAAACTACGCAGATCATTCTTTTAACTTGCGTGGTTTGGCTGGCGGAGGAGGAGCAGCGCTCTCAGTTTTCAACGCGATTGCAATTCTATTTCTTATTTATCTGGTTGGGAATAAAAAAATTGCTGCTAGTTTTGCCCTGTTGAGTGCAGTAGTCATCACTTGTTCTAATATCTTAACTGGTAGAACGGGTTTAATACTTAGCTTGTTATTTACATTGTTATTGCTGGTAGTCATACTAATTAAAGATCTTAAATCTGGATTTATTGGAGGTATGCGCATAATAACTAATGTAATATTTGTTTTGATTTTATTAAGCTTGTTAGATAAATACGAGTTGGATCAGGAGGCGGCCGAATGGGCTTTTGAATGGGCCGACGGTTTAGTCCTTGGGAAGTTTGAGTCTGCATCATCTGAAGATTTAAAAACAATGCTTTTTTTGCCGGATAATTTTATGGATTTAATATTTGGTGTTGGATTTTTTGAAGGTTTTGGCAAAATTTATCCTAGGTCAGATTCTGGATATATTAAAACAATACTGTCAATTGGTATTCTTTTAAGTATACTGTTGTATTCCGCTATTATTTTTATCTACTTTCAGATAAATAAAGTTTCTTCAAAGTATTTTTGGCTAGTAGTTGCTATTTCAAGCGTAATGTTATTTATTGAGATTAAAGAACCTTTTTTGTATCAGAATTATGCTGCGCGGTCGATGTTTCTTCTTTCCGGTGCTGCAATGTTTGTTTTGAGAAAACGCCGTACTTCAGCCGGGCGCAATTTGAATCCTGCTAAGTATGCAGAATAAGAGAATTTCTAAAATTATCCATGTAATCGTTAGTCTTAACGTCGGTGGGGCAGAGACGATGCTCAAACGTCTGATAATGTCGAGCCCAGAAAGTATTCCCGAAACAGTAGTTGTATCCCTTACCACGCTCGGCGTGATCGGCGAATCTTTGCGTACGCACGGTGTGTGCGTGCGTACGTTAGGGATGTCATCGTTCCTGCATTCTCCCATTGCTCTGTGGCGATTGATTCGGCTGATTCGTCAATATCGCCCTGAAATTGTGCAAACTTGGATGTATCACGCCGATTTGCTGGGTGGCTTGGCAGCACATATGGCCGGTAATTGGCATGTGATCTGGGGTATTCGCACGACAGATATTTCGACAGGTGGATGCTCAGCGACGGCAATAGTTAGATGGTTTTGTGCACGGCTCTCGACCTGGGTTCCTAGCGTCATTGTCTGCGCAGCGGAGGCTTCGCGCCAATCACACATCGCTGTTGGCTATGACGCGACGAAGATGGTAGTGATACCAAATGGCTACAACTTTGCCTGGCTGAAGGCGTCATTTGAAGAGCGGCAATCGCTACGTGAGCAATGCGACATTACCCAGAATGATGTGGTTGTTGGCAGCTTAGGAAGATTTCACTCAGACAAAGATCAGGAGAATTTTGTGCGTTCGGCTGCTTTACTCGCACAGGAGTATCCGCAATTGCGATTCTTGATGGTGGGGCGCGACTTGGCTTGGGATAACACGCAACTTGTGGACTGGATTGTTAGTACAGGCTTCAAGGAACGCTTCGTGTTGTTGGGCGAGCGCAAGGATGTTCCCCAGTGTTTGGCTGCGATGGATATTTTTTGTCTGCATTCACGCACCGAGGGCTTTCCTAATGTGTTGGCAGAGGCAATGGCGATGGGGCTGCCTTGTGTAACTACGGATGTGGGGGATGCAGCCATGTTGCTGGCTGATACTGGCGTGGTTGTGCCCCAAGGTGATGCGATGGCCTTGGCGCAGGGAGTGGAGAAATTGCTGGCGTTTGATCAGAAGGCACGGCATGCATTGGGAATGCGGGCAAAAGCGCGAGTCGAGGCGGAGTTTTCCATGGCACGAGCCCGAGAACGGTATGAGGAAATTTACCGGCAAATATTAGAGAAAGGGGTGTTTTGATGTGTGGCTTGGTAGGATTTCTCGGTGGTATTACCGGCGCAGATGGCGATTTTGCTTTGCTGCGCCGTATGTCGTATCCACTCATTCATCGTGGTCCGGATGATGGTGGGACTTGGTTCGAGAGCGCGCAGCGAATTGGGTTAGGCCACCGCCGCCTGTCGATTGTGGATTTATCCCCTGCGGGTCATCAGCCGATGGTGTCAGCCAGCGGGCGATATGTGATGGCCTTTAATGGCGAGATATACAACCACCTTGGTATTCGCACGGAATTAGAAGAGCTGGGGCAAGCAGCAACTTGGCGCGGGCATTCGGATACCGAAACTTTGCTGGCCGGGATTGAGGCTTGGGGGGTGGTAGTTACGCTCAAGAAAGCCATTGGCATGTTTGCCATTGCCTTGTGGGACAAGCAAACGCGCACGCTGACCTTGGCACGCGACCGCATGGGTGAAAAACCACTCTATTACGGCTGGCAGGGCAGCGGCAACGAGCGGGTATTTTTGTTTGGCTCGGAACTCAAGGCCCTCAAGACGCATCCGGTTTTTACAGTAGACATTGACCGCGGTGCGTTGTGCCTGCTGCTGCGGCATAACTACATCCCCGCACCGTATTCCATTTACCAAGGTATAGCCAAGCTGGAGCCGGGCTGTTTGTTGTCTGTTTCATTGGCGCAGCCTGAACCCAGGATTTGGAAGTATTGGGACGCGGTTCAAGTGGCGCGCGTTGGCGTGGCGCAGCCATTTGCGGGTACGGCGGATCAGGCGGTGGACGCATTGGAAGTGTTGGCCAAAGACGCAGTGCGCCAGCAAATGATGGCTGATGTACCGCTGGGGGCATTTTTGTCGGGGGGCATTGATTCCTCCACCGTGGTAGCGTTGATGCAGGCGCAGTCTTCACGTCCGGTCAAAACGTTTACCATCGGTTTTAACGAAGAAGGTTACAACGAGGCAGTTCACGCCAAGGCAGTGGCACGGCATTTGGGCACTGAGCATACCGAGTTGTATGTGTCACCGCAGCAGGCAATGGAGGTGATCCCGCGTTTGCCCGGCTTGTATTGCGAGCCGTTTGCGGATTCATCTCAGATCCCGACGTTTTTGGTGAGCCAGTTGGCTAAACAGCATGTCACGGTGTCGTTGTCGGGTGATGCGGGCGATGAGCTGTTTTGCGGGTACAACCGCTACCAGATTACCGAAAAGTTGTGGCGTAAATTGGCGCTTGTGCCTGCGCCATTGCGTGCTTTGATGGAGAAGGGTATTACTGCTTTGTCCCCCACCGCATGGGACAGTTTGGCCGGCATTATTCCCGGTGCTGGGCGTTATGCTGCCCTGGGTGACAAGTTGCACAAGGGGGCGGGTGTTTTGGCCAGCGCTACGGCGGATGAGTTGTTTCTGGGCATGGTCTCGCACCAGCGCAATCCCGAGGATTGGGTGATTGGCGGGCAAGAGCCCCCTACCCATTTGACGGGCCTGCGCCCGGACTTGGCCGGGCTAGGTACGGTGGAGCGGATGATGGCGTTGGACGCGATCAGCTATTTGCCGGATGACATCCTGGTCAAGGTGGATCGTGCGGGAATGGGCGTGTCGCTCGAAAGCCGGGTGCCGTTCTTGGACCACCGGGTGGTCGAATTTGCGTGGTCATTGCCGCTTAGCTAC
>JACMQE010000083.1 GCA_014377145.1 Glaciimonas sp.
AATATCATTTTGCTAATTTCTTTTTTGACTGCAAGTGATTTTAGCTATCAAGGTTGGGCTGGATTATTTGCGCATCAGTGGTTTAAGCTAGCAACCTTTGTTGCCTTGATGGCCCTGTTTTATCACGCATGGGTCGGTGTGCGCGATATCTGGATGGATTACGTTAAACCAGTTGCTGTGCGACTGGTATTGCAAGTTGCCACTATTTTGTGGCTAGTCGGTTGTGCCGGATGGGCGGCGCAGATTTTGTGGAGAGTGTAATCGTGGCAGCTATTAAATCCACAATTCCTACACGCCGCTTTGATGTGGTAATCGTTGGGGCCGGTGGTTCCGGTATGCGTGCTTCATTACAGTTAGCGGAAGCTGGTTTAAATGTCGCCGTGTTGTCTAAAGTATTTCCTACACGCTCGCACACTGTTGCCGCACAAGGCGGTATTGGTGCTTCGCTGGGAAATATGTCTGAGGATAATTGGTACTGGCATATGTTTGACACGGTCAAGGGTTCTGATTATCTGGGTGACCAAGATGCAATTGAATTCATGTGCCGCGAAGCGGCGAAAGCTGTGTACGAATTGGAGCATCTGGGCATGCCATTTGACCGTAACGCTGATGGAACGATTTATCAGCGTCCATTCGGTGGCCACTCAGCTAATTTTGGTGAGAAACCGGTTGCGCGTGCCTGTGCGGCAGCGGACCGTACCGGCCATGCTTTACTGCACACACTCTATCAACGCAACGTGCGTGCTAAAACACATTTCTTTGTTGAGTGGATGGCGATCGATTTAGTACGCGATGCTGATGGTGACGTACTCGGCGTTCTTGTTCTTGAAATGGAAACTAGTGAGATCATGATGCTGGAAGCCAAAACTACAGTTATGGCAACCGGCGGTGCTGGTCGTATTTGGGCAGCATCGACCAACGCGTTTATTAATACTGGTGATAGTATGGGCATGGCGGCGCGTGCAGGACTTCCATTAGAGGACATGGAATTCTGGCAGTTCCACCCAACCGGTGTTGCCGGCGCTGGCGTGTTGATTACCGAAGGCGTACGTGGTGAGGGCGGTATCCTGATCAATGCCAATGGCGAGCGCTTCATGGAGCGTTATGCACCAACGTTGAAAGATTTGGCGCCGCGTGACTTTGTATCGCGTTCGATGGACCAGGAAATTAAAGAAGGTCGTGGGTGTGGCTCGAATAAGGATCACGTCATGCTGGATTTACGCCATATTGGTGCCGAGACCATCAAAAAACGTTTACCATCAATTTTAGAAATTGGTCACAAATTTGCCAACGTCGATGCGCTCAAAGAACCTATCCCGGTCGTGCCAACCATCCATTATCAAATGGGCGGTATCCCGACTAATGTTTACGGTCAGGTGGTTGTGCCGAAGAATGGCATTCCAAACGTAGTTGTGAATGGTCTGTATGCAATTGGAGAATGTGCCTGCGTATCGGTCCATGGCGCAAATCGTCTGGGGACTAATTCGCTGTTGGATCTGGTTGTATTTGGTCGCGCTGCCGGTAGTCATATCGTTGACAGCAAACTCAAAGAGCGCAGCAACAAGCCGCTGCCAGCTGACGCAAATGACGTTGCTTTAGCGCGCGTAGCGAAGTTGGAAGCAAGCACTGGTTCTGAGCGCGTACAAGATGTTGCTGGTGATATACGTAAAACAATGCAGTATTATTGTGGCGTTTTCCGGACTGACGAATTGCTGCAACAAGGCTACAAAGAAATTATGGCGCTCGACGAGCGTCGTAAGCATGTTGCATTCAAGGATAAGTCAAAAGTCTTCAATACCGCCCGAGTTGAAGCACTGGAACTTGATAATCTGATCGAAACTGCTAAAGCCACGATTACATCGGCGGCTGCCCGCAAAGAATCGCGTGGCGCACACGCGCATCGTGAATATGAGAAGCGTGACGATGAAAACTGGATGAAGCACACCTTATGGTACTCCAAAGATAATAGACTCGGTTACAAACCGGTCATTACCAAACCGTTAACGGTCGACACGTTCAAGCCAAAACCACGTACTTTCTAATAAGGTCTTGCCATGTCACGTACATTTAAATTTAAAATCTATCGCTACGATCCGGACAAGGATGCGAAGCCTTACATGCAAGATTTGTCGGTTGAATTGTTGCCAACTGACAAGATGCTATTAGATGCGCTACAACGGATCAAAGCGGATGTTGATGATTCGTTAGCGTTGCGTCGTTCGTGTCGTGAAGGCGTTTGCGGCTCTGATGCCATGAATATCAACGGCAAAAATGGTCTGGCGTGTACGACCAATCTGAATGAATTGTCTGAGCCGATCATTTTGAAGCCATTGCCTGGCTTGCCAGTGATTCGTGATCTGATCGTCGATATGACACAGTTCTTCAAGCAGTACGATTCGGTCAAGCCATATTTGATAAACGATAGCATTCCCCCTGAAAAAGAGCGGTTGCAAACACCTGAGCAGCGCGAAGGGCTGGATGGCTTATATGAGTGTATTTTGTGTGCTTGCTGCTCGACTTCGTGTCCTTCATTCTGGTGGAATCCGGACAAGTTTGTCGGTCCTGCAGGTTTGCTACAAGCCTATCGTTTTATCGCAGATAGTCGCGATGAAGCTACTGGCGCGCGTTTGGATAATCTTGAAGATCCCTACCGTTTGTTCCGTTGCCGTTCGATCATGAATTGCGTCGACGTTTGCCCTAAGGGATTAAACCCGAATGCAGCGATAGGTAAGATTAAAGAACTGATGGTTCGTCGCGCAGTGTAAGTCACTTCCATAAGTAATGTTATTCGGTACCAAGTATGAATAGTCATCGCATTTTTGGCAGGCTGAGTGGGAGCAGGTATTAACTCCCGTTTGACTGTCCAAATTACATTTGAATACGTATTGAAGCGTTAATTTTTGCACTAGTTATCTGTACTAAATGGAATAAAATAAATCATGATCAATACCCACCAAGCTGATCCAACAAAGCGCGCGAGATTGCGCTGGCGCGCTCGGCGCGGCCTATTGGAGAATGACTTGATACTGACCAGATTTCTAGATGCAAATGAGTCAACCATTTCAGACGATGACATCGATGCATTTACGCGATTGATGGAACTGACCGATATTGATCTAATGAATTTGCTGATGGGTCGTAATGAGCCAGAGGGTGAAGTGGATTTACCTCAGGTTCATGCTTTGCTGGCACGATTGCGCGTAGCCTAGCTGAAATTAAACCGCCATTAACTTTTATAGATGAGATGCAGCAGCTTGCATACGATGGAATAGGGGGGCTACGCAATTCTTTTTTATTTTTTTGATTCAAGCATCACTTGTTAAATTAGGAAAGATCCATGATTAACGCCGATACAAAAGCCACGCTATCGTTTTCCGATGGCAGTCCATCGATCGATTTTCCGATTTATAAAGGAACTGTCGGTCCTGAAGTTATCGATATTCGCAACTTATATGGTGCGACAGGTAAATTCACCTATGACCCCGGCTTTATGTCGACCGCGGCGTGTAACTCATCTATTACTTATATCGATGGCGACAAAGGCGAATTGCTTTATCGTGGTTACCCGATTGAGCAATTAGCTGTCAATTGCGACTTTCTCGAAACCTGTTATCTATTGTTGAATGGCGAATTACCGACAGAAGCAGAGAAAGCAACCTTTGAAGCGACCGTGACTGCCCACACCATGATTCACGAGCAGATGCAATTTTTCTTCCGTGGCTTCCGTCGTGACGCACATCCGATGGCCGTCCTGGTCGGTACAGTCGGCGCATTATCATCGTTTTACCATGACTCGCTAGACATCACCGACCCACACCACCGTGAAGTCTCCGCTATTCGTTTGATCGCAAAGTTGCCGACACTGGTTGCGATGGCATATAAATACAATATCGGTCAGCCCTTCGTTTACCCAAGGAATAATTTGTCGTACAGCGCCAACTTCATGTACATGATGTTCTCTACGCCGTGCGAGGAATACAAAATCAGTGATGTGCTGGTACGTGCTCTGGATCGTATTTTGATTTTGCACGCGGATCATGAGCAGAATGCTTCGACCTCAACCGTGCGCCTGGCTGGTTCAAGTGGAGCGAATCCGTTCGCCTGTATCGCTGCAGGTATTGCTTGTTTGTGGGGACCTGCACACGGTGGTGCCAATGAGGCAGCACTGAATATGCTGAAAGAAATTGGCGCAGTCGAAAATATTCCTGAATTTTTCCGACAAGTTAAGGATAAGAACTCGAATGTCAAGTTGATGGGCTTTGGTCACAGGGTTTATAAAAACTACGACCCTCGCGCAAAATTGATGCGTGAAACTTGTTATGAAGTGCTAGCAGAGTTAGGGTTGGAAAACGATCCTTTGTTTAAATTAGCCATGGCGTTAGAAAAAGTTACGTTAGAAGACGAGTATTTCGTTTCTCGCAAACTTTACCCTAACGTAGACTTTTATTCAGGTATTGTGCAGTCGGCACTGGGTATTCCTGTGTCTTTGTTCACTGGCATTTTTGCGATGGCACGTACTGTAGGCTGGATCGCACAATGGAATGAAATGATTTCTGACCCAGAGCAAAAGATTGGTCGCCCACGCCAATTGTTTATTGGTTCATCAACACGAGATGTGCTGCCAGTGGCAGAGCGCACTAAAAGTAAGTAATGTAAATAAACACAGGGCGAATCTGATGATGCGTTCTTTTTGTATTATTTAATACTAGTTATGCTATGGTAAGATACCAAAAGCACTGATTAAACTGCGAAAAATAACTTTGAAGCTTTGTATTGTCTCCATAATGGAAATGTTGAAGAGATGGCAAAACAGAGAAGTGTAAGCAAATGATGGAACCTAATTGGGTTGTTTTAAAAGAATATAGTAATAAGCTGTTGTAATTTAATTCCTTCCACCACAACTTGATGTGCAATCCGCTAACCGGTCAGGCCGTGTCGCGGAAGGTTATGTTAA
>JACMQE010000084.1 GCA_014377145.1 Glaciimonas sp.
CATACCGCATCGCAGACCCACATCAGTCATGCAAACCCGAGAAATGCAAGCCTAACCAGAAAAATGCTATATTCAGATCCGCAATACTGTTGCTACATGCTTGTATCGGATGGCGGCATATTTCGAAAAGGCTCTTTCTTATTTCAGTCGTAGTCTTTTTGTAGAAATTACGTGAGAAGCAAAAAATCATGGCCCAAATATTACATTAACATTATTTAAACATTCTCCCATCGAGAGAAAGCACATATTTAGGTTACGCTCTAAGCATTACATACTCATTTATGGACGGTAGCTTACTTTTTTGCACGGACTTGAAGAGTTGTAGCTTTCTCATCAAAGACCAACCGCGTGGTAATTTTAGCACGCTTCATAGGAAATCGAGCTTAAAAGTGACGAACATTGCCAAAACCTGAAATAACCCTTCTGACAAACTGAGAATACGCCTCCATATCGATAACGTGTACCACCAGGAAATAATCATAATCACCAGAGACGAAATAGCACTGCATAACCTCCCCCTCTTTATTCATGCGTAATTCGAACGCGTGCATGTGTTCATGGGATTGGTTATTTAACGATATTTCGAGGAAAGCTAGCATGCCATAACCGAGCACAAACGGATAAACTAAGGCGACATCGGCATTTATTAAGCCAGCCTCGCGTAAATCCCGAATGTGTCGCAGACAAGTCGGCTGGGGAATATGCGTCTTCTCAGCGAGTGCTTTGGTGGGCATTTGATTGTCGCGTTGCAACATGTTGAGTAGTTTCCGATCTACCTTGTCGAGGTTATATTTTTTGGTCATTATAGAGATAGTAAAAATTCAAAAAACGCATAAAATATCTTTGCGAACTGTTTTTATGATGTACCTTTTGCATGTGCGCAGCAACCCAATAACTGCAAACGGAGGGTAAGCTTTAGAAGAAAAGTGTGTATTATTTTGTATTACTTAGTTTTATTTTAAATTCTCACGAGAGAAGTTCATGCAGATCAAGACCAAATTAATTCCATTAGTCGGCGCTATAGCATTAGTCCTGGCTGGTTCGGCATTTGCACAAGAAGAAGTCGTCAAGATTGGCCACGTTGGTCCACTCACTGGCCCCTAACGCTCACATTGGTAAAGAAAATGAAACCGGCGCCAAAATGGCGATCGATGAATTGAATGCCAAAGGCACCATGATTGGTGGCAAAAAAGTGAAATTTGAATTTGATGGCGAAGACGATACTTCCGATCCTAAACTAGCCACTACCGTTGCCAAGGAACTGGTTGGTACGCACGTAAATGGCATTATCGGCCACAATCCAAAATATACCCAACAAGGCTTTAACGCCGCGTTCCGCGTTGTCACCAATGATGGTCAGTTGGGTGGCGCAATCGGTAAGTATGCATTCAAAGATCTAAAAGCCTTAAAAATCGCCTTGGTCGATGACCGTACCGCCTATGGTCAAGGTGTGGCTGAGAAGTTCACTAAGAACTCCAAGCGTAGTATTGCAACAATTGTAGCGATACAATTCACTGCTGACAAGGCAACTGATTTTAACGCGATCCTTACATCGATCAAAGCCAAGAAACCGGATCTGATTTTCTTTGGCGGAATGGATGCACTGGGCGGTCCGATGCTGCCTCAAATGCATCAACTTGACATGAGTACTAAATTCATGGGCGGCGATGGTTTGTGTACGATAGAATTGTCGAAATTGGCTGGTCAAGGCCTAAAAGACGATACCCCGTTGTCTGTGCCGAAACTGACGGTGTACCAGACGCCGGTAGAAAAGCGTTGGAAGACTTCAAAATCGCGTACAAAGCAAAATTCGGTCAAGATGTCGTGATCTATGCGCCATACACCTACGATCCAGTGATGAATATGGTTCAGGCAATGCAAGAAGTAAAATCAGCTGATCCGAAAAAATACCCACCATATTTGGCTAAGATCCATCACAAAGGTGTAACCGACAATATCGCTTTCGATAATAAAGGCGATATCAAAGATGGTTCCTTGATCCTGTACACCTACAAAAAAGGTGTTCGTACATTTTTGGCAGTAACTAAATAATTAGCCGCAAGCTAAGCCATAAAGTCAACGTACTACCGATAAAAGCGCTCCGACTTGATTGTCGGAGCGTTTTTTTTACGAACTTACACATTATTTACCAATCGACGACGAATAAAGTCGTCAGGATACTTCTTACAAAATCTGTCGGTTGCAGTGGAATCAAACGGTACGACCAAAAATAGCTCCGCAATACACTTTAATTTATAATGCGAAGACAAATACTTACGACCAGACAGATGCGAAGCACTATGGCCCTTATCCTCGTTTTCATCACGTCCTACTCTGCTCTCCTTGGAAGGGCGCTCTGACTCCTTACTGATCGCATGTCCCACAAAACCAGCGATACCTCTAGTTAATTTTTCTACAAATTCTGAGTTCGCTTCAAACCGCAGCTGACCACGCCTACATTTTTTTCCAAATTATTTTGATGCACGAGCATATGTCGATTAACTAATGCATCAGCTGATGAGGCATTTTTTGTTTCTGCTATATTTCTCGCAATATTGGCTTTCTGAACTTCTGCTTCTTGTGCTTTACGCGCTGCTTAGGCTTTAAACTCCTCAGACGAGCGCCGCAAGTCATCGGATCTTTGTTGTAATTCTTGCACTGTCCAGCCGGTATAAAGCCCGTCGGAAGGTTGAATCATGCAACGTACAAGTTATTTAAAAAATCAGTCGACTCTCCATTAGGAGGCGCATCAGCGAAAAAAACGAACAGATTATTGGGGCCGACACTGACAAATGATAACAAAAAAATAACTAACCCCACGTCGACAACAAAGAGCCAACAATATATGTTTACGCAGTCAATAAAATTAACCCAGACATTTCTATATTTTTAGGACTTACGCAAAATCGCCGCAGCAAGGCCTGCCGACGAAGACAGTACGCAAGTGTGGCTAGGAGAGTACAACGCTGCTGCGGCGATTTTGCGTAAGTCCTAAAATTCTAAACATGCTATCGATCACGAGCCAGCAAACGTTGTTCGCAGCTCCACGGTGCAAAATCTCACCATCAAATTAATCAGCAAGCCAAACAATGACAGCACCCAACCGAATGCAAGCAAGGGGTTATTCACTGGCATAGTCATTCATATCCCGAGAGAAAAATATACGCACATGAAGATTAAATTATTGTCATTGATAGCCACCATTCCTGTTACGCTGCTTAGTGGCGTAGGACTCACTTCGGCGCAGCAACACAAATACAACTGATCAAAATCGGCCAGGTCGCCCATATGGGAAAAGACCATGAAAATGGTGCGAGGATGGCAATCGAAGAGTTAAATACAAAAGGCATCATCTTGGGTGGGAAAAAATTGCAATTTTTCTTGCAATCAAGTGATGACGGTAGCGATCCAAAAATGGCTACCGTCGCTGCGCAAAAATTAGTCGATGCAAAAGTTCAAGGAGTAATCGGCCATTTACAGTCAGGCACCACGATCCCGGCTTTGAAGATTTATTAAGAGACAGGTATCCCGCAAATTTCACCGGGTACAACCAATCCAAAATACACACAGCAAGGTTTCAACACTACTTTCCGCTTGACGGCAACCGACAGCCAAATGGGTGGGACTTTGGGATGTTACGCGGTCAATACTCTAAAAGCCAAAAATATTGCCATGATTGATGAGCGCACTGCCTATGGTCAAGGCTTGATGCAGGAGTTTTCTAAAGTAGCCAAGGGGGCAGGTGCGAATATCGTCGCGACCCAATATACCAATGACAAAGGAACTGACTTCAGCACAATCCTGACAGCGCTCAAAGCCACGAAGCCTGACGTAATTTTCTTCGGCGCTCTAGATGCTGGCGCTGGTCCGTTGTTGCTTCAAATGAAGGGACTGGGTATTAATGCAAAACTGATGGGCGGCGATGGGATTTGCACGACCGCAATACCTAAACTTGCTGGTGATGCATTGGCTGACAATCAGCTCATTTGTGCTGAAGCGGGTGGTATTCAGGATGCTAACAAACTGGCGCTCGATGCGTATAAAACAGCGTTTAACAAACGTTGCGGCCACGATACCATAATTCCACCCTATTGCTTACGATGCCTTGATGACGTTGGTGGATGCTGTGCAAAAAGTCAACTCAACCGATCCTAAAAAGTACCTACCTAAACTAGCCAAGATCAATCACAAAGGGGTTACTGGAACGATTGCATTCGATGCAAAAGGCGATATAAAAAACGCAGCCTTAACTTTGTACAATTACAAAGGTGGACAACGTACTCTCATCGGCTTGACGAAGTAAATATAAAGCATGACGATTTTTGATCATCTGTAAATACAGGCATTATAGTTTTGTAATCGCTCGGGCTTAACGGTGCGGGCGATTCAAGATATTCACAAGAAGATGTCGTCAGGCGTGTAATTAAATACGCACGCACAAATTTTTTTCAACCCCGATCTAATGACTAGCAACGCGCTTGCGTTGGCTGCTTTTCCATCTCTGAAATCCTTTGCGCGCCATGTCTGCCAAGCCCGCCTCAGGAAGTTCTCTATACACGTACATTTTTTCATTCCTGCTTTACAAAACACCATATTAACCCACACTTCAGAAAAAATACTATGAATGTTTCGGTTGTTGATCTTTACAGCAATTCTACGCACACAACCCAAGCATCAACTTGTAACAGAACAGTAAATGGTTCATCGGGGATTGCATAATCGAACATCCTAAAAACAGGATTGCGCTCAGCGTATATGGTACCAGATACGATTTCGAATTGGACATTCCATAGGTTCGATGAAGAACTATCTTGGCGTGATCAAGTGTCGAGCGTCGAATTAAGAGTGGGACACAACAAAGTGAAAGTATTGACTCGCATAGAAAGGAAGCGAAGAGTCGCAGAAGCGCCGTTGAAGTTAATGTTAGAACTAGATAACAATACCGATCCCGTCAACAAAAAAATAGATATCTTGGATGAGATGTTTACTAAGTGCAAAGTAGAAAGCGGAGCTAAACACCTAGTTAATTGCCTTGCAAAAAAAGTCACGTCTATTGTTATACAGACTTGTTTGATTGAACGGGCCTTATTCGCGCACTTTGTATTAGGTAAAAAGGCAAGGCGAGTTTGCGTATAGCGAAGCGCTGAATATTGTATTTGGGGAAGTTACCCTTAAATAGGAAGAAAGTGGGTTATTTCCACAAGTGACTGGTCAGAACTGGGAACAAGTCCTTGATTGGGTCAATCTCGAGTATGAAAAAAGTTGTGCAGAAGCAGCGGCGAAAGAGGCTCGAATAACCTTCACTAACAAGGCAATTCGTTGGGATAAAGTACCACTTGGAAAAAGGAGTGCAGCGAAAGATATCGGATGGACCAAATGAAAAAAAGGAAACTATGCTGACAATATTGAAGGGACGGTATATCGAGACACGACTCATATCAAGAGTTAAAAAAGTCTGTGACGATTATACTCGAAAGGAAGACGTGACGGAAAGCTACAAAAAAACTTGTTTGGAACTTGATGCGATAAATGTGTCAAGCTCCAATAAAATGGTAAGCACGATACTGAATTGATCGGATTACCCTCGAAATAGTCTCGACAAGCGGCATCCGTGTTTTTTGGCATTTTTCTAGTTACGTATGGTGTGTAGTAAACGGTATTTGATTTTGTGGACATTGTCCAAAGAAGTCGGACCTCGACTCCAAGATTTTCTCAAATTTTCCACATTCCCCTCAAGTTTTCTCCTACGGCACACCGCTTTGTGGCAAGGGCCTGACTGAAATGCAGAAAACCGAGGTTTGGTCGTCATGCCGAGAATGACTTAGTGTGACCTGACATTGTCTGTAAGATTAAGGACCAACTATTCTATATAATGAACAAAAAAGAACTCACCAAAGTCCTTGTTCAACATCGTCCCTATCCGTTTAACTAGTCCTGTTATTTATCGATCAATGCTTCAACGACAATATCCACTTAACCAGCGTATGCGCCTCGGCCTCGCTTAATTGGGGATTCATCGGCATTGGAACAGCGCCCCAGACGCCAGCGCCACCCTTCATTACCTTCTGGACCAACTTGTCCTCGACGTCATTTTGACCTGCATATTTTTTTGCTACATCCTTAAACGCTGGGCCGACCATCTTGTTCCCAATCGAATGGCAAGCCATGCAATTTTTTTCTTTAACAAGATTTAGATTTGCCAGCGCACCACCAGAAACGAACACCCCCAGTAACGTACAGACCAATAAACTACGCTTCATAATTCTCCTTCGAATAAACGATCTTCTTGCGTTAATACTAGACCGAATTGTCTCATATTCATCTATCACAACTGTCAATCCAGTATGGACAATCATCCGACAATAACGCGACAACAATAATGACATCATCATTTTTTACAAACTTACTAATCAACGCATAACGGTTCTGGATGTTGACCGTTGCCACATTTCAACCTATCCTGCAACCAACGCAAGGGGAATCGAACTTAGAAATTAAGGGACTGCAATGCTGCTTATCATTATTATCGTTTTACTCATCGCTTTGAAATATTTTGCAAGCGGACTGTTCGCCAATTTTTCCTGGTGGTGGGTATTGGGCTTAATAGCGATTGCATTTATATGGTTTGAATTCGTAGAACGTATAGCTCGGCCTAGACAAAAAATATGCTCACGATGAAATAGATAAAGTACATCAAGAAAGTATCAAAAAACCTTTGAAAAAGATAAACCGTCGACTCGTAACTAATAATCTCAATATTTGCATATGCGCTTCCGCCCTGATCTGAAGGCTGCCATCACAGCAGCTTTTTTACGTCTAGTACAACTACCATTCCCTTTATTGATTTAATGCCGCTATGATCCGGTGAAGAAAATATGAATTTCATATGACTATAGAAATGCAGCAACTGCGTTACTTCGTTGCAGTTGCCGAAGAAAAACACTTCGGTCGAGTCGCCATCCGACTGCACATGACCCAACCGCCTTTGTCGCAAGCCATACAAGTGCTAGAAACAAACATCAGTGCGATGCTGTTTGCGCGTACCAAACGCAGGGTGGTATTAACGCCAGTGGGTCTAGTATTTCTGCCTGAATTACAGGCTAGCACGCTACCCGATCTGGTACGTCGCGCTGCTTCCAGCGAGTCTGACTTGTTAAAGTTGGCCTTTGTTTCGACCGCTGATTATATTATTCTGCCATCATTACTACGTGAATTTCGTGAGGCGTATCCACATGTCCAGATCGACTTAAAAGAAGTTACCAGCGATTTACAATTCGAACAATTAGGATTGGGTCAAATTGACGTGAGTTTATTAATCCCACCACTGCCGGATCAGGCAAAGCGGGTGCTCGATTATTTTCCGGTATTGTCAGAACTGCTGATCGTGGCCATCCCAGATGGACACAGTGCATGACGCGTTAAAGGGAAAATCAGCTTGAGCACCTTAAGTGGATTGCCGCTTATCATTTTCCCCCGACATATCTCTCCCCGCTTGCATGACAATATTCTGGCGTGCTTTCGCAACGCTGGTCAGACCCCACATATCGGCCAGGAAGCAATTCAGATGCAAACAATCGTCGGTTTACTGTCAGCTGGGATGGGATGTGCACTTGTACCACAATCGGTGTCGAATTTAAAGCGTTCTGACGTTGACTACCGCGAGTTAAAAGATGCAACCTCGCTAATCGAAACCAGTCTGGCATGGCGCAAAGATAATACATCGCCTGTATTACAAGCCTTTTTAGAGTAATTATGAAAGAAACAATAAATGATCATACATCCGATGCCTGACCTCATAGCCTTTTCACTTGGTCCTCTTCATGTCCGCTGGTACGGCCTGATGTATTTATTGGCGTTCGTCCAGTTCATTTGGGTCGGTAGAATCAGAATTAAACAGCCGCATATCGCAGCGGTAGGATGGAAAAAAGAGCATCTCGATGACATGCTGTTCTACGGCGTACTAGGGGTCGTCATCGGGGGTCGTTTAGGACAGGTTTTTTTTTATGATCCGGTTTTTTACTTCAACAATCCGTCTCAAATC
>JACMQE010000085.1 GCA_014377145.1 Glaciimonas sp.
AAGCCGATCTACGACATCCCTGCGGTCTCAGTTTGCACGGGACAGGAATTAACCGACAATTTGTTAAAACAAATTGCACCGTTTGATCCAACTTTTCATCTAAACCAAGAGGTTACCGTAGTCGAGCGCCGGGAAGATAATCGTTTCAACGTGGAAACATCGGTCGGCACCCGCTTTATCACTAAAACCATCTTTATCGCTGCTGGCATTGGCTCGTTCCAGCCACGCACGATCAAGATCGAGGGTATCGATCAGTTTAACGATTCGCAATTGTTCTATCGAGTCAAAGACCCCCTTCAATTTCAAGGCAAGAATATAGTGATTTGCGGTGGTGGTGATTCAGCGCTGGATTGGGCACTTAATTTAGTCGGAAAAGCAGAGTCAGTTGTGTTGCTGCATCGTCGCGAAGACTTTCGCGCTGCACCTGCATCGGTCACCAAAATGAAGCAGCTCTGCGAAGAATACGAAATGCAGTTTCTGGTCGGTCAAATCACCGGTCATGAAGTCAAAGACGGCAAACTGGCAGAGATCAAAGTTACCGGCCCTGAAGGCGTTACCCGCCGCCTGCCGTTGGATACACTACTGGTATTCTTCGGCCTGTCGCCAAAACTCGGTCCTATCGCCAAATGGAGTCTGGATATCGAACGCAAGCAATTGAAAGTCGTTGATACAGAGAAGTTCGAAACCAACATACCGGGCATTTTTGCCGTCGGTGATATCAATACCTATCCTGGTAAGAAAAAACTGATCCTATCGGGCTTTCATGAAGCTGCTCTAGCTGCATTTGGTGCCGCACCGTATATCTTCCCAGACAAGAAGATTCATATGCAATACACCACGACCTCGCCTAAGCTGCACAAAATATTAGGTGTTGAATCACCGGTATTTGATTGATTTAATAGGGATGACCCCTACAAAGAGTCACTACCCGCTCCTGTTAATCAAAAAGTAGGGGCAATCAAAAAACCATCAAGGCTCCTTAATCTTGGTGGATTTTTATGCAAATCTGATTCTATATTAAAATTAGGCAAGGTTATCCCGCGATGAAGACAGCATGCTGTACGGCTAGGAGAGCACAGTGTCGCAGGGGGACTTCGCGTAAGTCCTATAATCTTATTAAACTGACTTAACACATCGTCTCTTCCAGCGTTTATTAAATCGTGCTTACCGCACTCTTCAAATGAAGTCACCTTTATGTTCACGGTACGCAATAAAAAACCACCTGTGATGCATCTCCATCGCAGGTGGTTTTCAGATAAACCAAGTTGACTTGGCTATTGTGCATTGGGCTATGATGGCAATGGAGCAGGAATAGCTTCAGCTTCTTGTGCGGCCTTCATCGACAATTTCAAACGGCCACGGTCATCTGTTTCCAAAACCTTGACTTTAACTTGCTGGCCTTCCTTCAGATAGTCAGCGACCGCATTGACGCGCTCGTTAGCAATCTGGCTGATGTGCAACAAACCATCTTTACCTGGCAAGACTTGGACAATAGCGCCGAAGTCCAGAAGCTTCAATACAGTACCCTCATAGATTTTACCAACTTCAACCGAAGCAGTCAGTTCTTCGATACGGCGTTTTGCTTCCTGACCCGCAGCAGCATCAACTGAAGCGATGGTAACAACGCCTTCATCGCTGATGTCGATCTGTGTGCCTGTTTCCTCTGTCAGGGCACGAATTACTGCACCGCCTTTACCGATCACTTCACGGATTTTTTCCGGATTGATCTTGACAATAATTAAACGTGGTGCGAAATCCGATAATTCCGATTTAGTCCCACTTGGCACTACTTTTTCCATCTCACCCAGAATATGAATACGCCCTACTTTAGCTTGCGCCAAAGCGACTTGCATGATGTCTTTGGTGATACCCTGGATTTTAATATCCATTTGCAAAGCAGTAATACCGTGTGCAGTACCGGCCACCTTAAAGTCCATATCGCCGAGGTGATCTTCATCACCCAGAATATCTGTCAATACAGCGAACTTGCCACCGTCTTTGATCAAGCCCATAGCGATACCAGGCACATGGCCTTGCATCGGTACACCTGCATCCATCAACGCCAGACAACCACCGCACACTGAAGCCATCGACGATGAACCATTCGACTCAGTAATTTCCGACACCAGACGCACGGAATAGCTAAAATCTTCCGGTGCTGGCAATGCTGCTAGCAACGCGCGTTTGGCCAGACGGCCATGACCGATTTCACGTCGCTTAGGTGTACCAACGCGACCAGTTTCACCAGTGGCAAATGGAGGCATATTGTAATGTAACATGAAACGGTCCGAATATTCACCCATCAGTGCATCAATTTTTTGCTCGTCACGGGCAGTGCCCAATGTAGCGATGACCAACGCTTGCGTTTCACCACGGGTGAACAATGCTGAACCATGGGTACGTGGCAGAACGCCAGTACGTATCGTAATGGGACGCACAGTACGTGTGTCACGACCATCGATACGTGGTTCGCCATCCAGAATTTGCGAACGAACGATCTTTGCTTCCAGATCAAATATGATATTGCCGACTTCCGAGCTATCCGGGGCTGCTGCATTGATTAAGCTTGCTTCAGCATCCAACGCAGCGATAACTTCACTGGTTGCATCCTTCAGCTTGACAGTACGTGCTTGCTTGTCTTTGGTTTGATACGCATCGCGCAATTTAACTTCAGCAAAATGGGCAACACGGGCAATCAAAGCATTGTTTTTTGGCGCTGGGCTCCACTGAATTTCTGGCTTGCCACCATCGCGTACCAAATCATGAATAGCATCGATAACCACTTTCATTTGATCATGACCGAAAACAACTGCGCCCAACATGACTTCTTCCGACAATTGCTGTGCTTCCGATTCAACCATCAGCACTGCCGTTTCTGTACCTGCGACAACCAGATCCAGCTTTGATGTTTTCAATTGGCTATTGGTTGGATTTAGAACGTATTGACCGTCGATATAACCGACGCGTGCAGCGCCGACTGGACCGGAGAATGGCACACCGGAGACCGACAATGCAGCCGATGCCCCGATCATTGCGGCGATATCAGGATCGATTTCAGGATTGACCGACAGTACGTGAATAATCACTTGTACTTCGTTCATGTAACCTTCTGGAAACAACGGGCGGATCGGACGATCGATCAGACGCGATGTTAGCGTTTCTTTTTCTGAAGGACGGCCTTCGCGCTTGAAAAAACCACCTGGAATGCGACCGGCAGCGTAAGTTTTCTCAACATAGTCAACAGTCAGTGGGAAAAAATCCTGACCTGGTTTAGCATCTTTGCGTGCAACCACAGTAGCTAGCACAACAGTATCTTCAATCGACACCAACACCGCGCCAGAAGCTTGGCGAGCGATTTCGCCAGTTTCCAACGTTACTTGATGCTGGCCATACTGGAAAGTCTTGGTAACTTTATTAAACACGGTATTTCCTTTCTAATTAGCCGACAGATTTTTAGGCGCTGCCGTCCACCTCACCACAGACGACTCCACCACTTTTACTAGGAGTGATGCAGCGCCTTCCTACCAAAAGGCACCTCAAGGCAATACTTAAGAATTACTTCTCTTACAATAAAATTTGGAAAGAAGAATACTCTGCATCAAAAGCAAAAATGCCTGCGTCAGAAACTGACGCAGGCATTTTACCTATCACTCGACAGAAAACATCGTCACGAAATATCGAAACAAGATGTTGAAAGTCAATGACAAACCTATTATTTACGCAAACCGAGTTTTTCAATCAAAGAGCGATAACGGTTCAGGTCTTTACTTTTCAGGTAAGACAACAAGCTTTTGCGACGGTTAACCATCATAATCAGACCGCGACGGGAATGGTGATCCTTGGCGTGCGCCTTGAAATGACCATTAAGGTCGTTGATGCGTGCTGTCAACAAAGCGACTTGCACTTCCGGCGAACCAGTATCGTTTTGTGCACGTGTATTTTCAGCGACAATGGCGGCCTTAGCTGTTTTTTCGATAGTCATAATGTTTACTTTTCACAAGCGGTGTACAGAGTGACGAACCCTCATATACCTTGAACACGATTAGAAATTGGCCTGAATAGACCGGAAACATAGTATATAGCAGAATAACAATCGGTTCAAATACTTAACTTTGGGATGTTGTAGGCCGAGTCAGCACCGCGATACCCGAAAAGCCTTAGTATCGATAGGACTTACGCAAAACTTCCCCAGCAGCGTGATGCTTTCCTGATATATATTGGCCTGTCAATGTCCTATGTAAAAATTGGTTTTTCTTTCACAATTAGGCCTTAAATCTGGTTGCAACGACCCGCTAGGCTATACAGATAAAAGGGGTGTGGTCCGCAGGGGCGCACACCGAACAACTAATGCGTTTGAGCCGGTGCATTCAGCTTATCGCGGCTACGTCCTGTGAGACACTAGGCAAGTCCCAGCATCATGCCAAACTGCTTTTTTTACTCATAAAAAATCATCATCACTAAAATGTGTTCAAAACAGAACAGGTAGCAAAACAATGGTTGATCAGTTTGGTATAAGCGGGTTGGTTAGCACATGACTAAGGTTCGTCGTGGAGCTACCCAATCCTAGTTTTGAGGGTCATACCGTTGCCGGATACTCATAACAAAACCAAAGTTATGCGTCGCCTTTCCTAAGCTACTTGACCAGCTTCGCTATCGCCTCCGGCGCGTTGGCGATCTCACTCACATACCGCAGCTCCCCAGCCTACACTTCGGCGACTGACACCACGAACCGCGATCGTTTCTTTGTGTACATCTGGGTCCTTCATATTTGTTAATGTTGCCTACTCAAGATAACTTTGAGGTGGAACAAAGGGTGTGCTATGCCCCACAAGCGTACCAAGGTGGGCTCTCATCAACCTGCTGAGCTCAGATAAGGTGCATACCGTTTTTTTTGAAAGTCCATTTATCACCGCTAGTAGTTGGAAAATCAGCTTTACCAGGACTGACGTAAAATTGTCCCAGCCACAGGTTTATCAAACTTTGCGGAGGAAGTCGGCACAAGAATGCGTCTCGTGAACGCTGCTCGACCAATGTTGCGTAATTTTATACTTCATGTTCCGACTTTACCAACGTATCAGCAGTGCCTGCTGGTAGCTTGCAAAGAGTAGCATTAGTGGGCGCAAAAACGGTGAAAGAATCCTTTCCTTTAAGCGAGTCTGCCAATTCAGCCGCTTTTAATGGTGACAACAGCGTGCTGTGACCCGCCGAATTCAAGGGGTTATCGACGATATCCTTGCTTGGCGCCATACTGTTCCCATCTACCATTACGATATTTTTAGCGAGAATGGTATTAGACGCCAACAAAGCTGACGAGAGAATTATCTTCGAATAGGAAAATTTGCGCATGATAGTTACCTTAAAAAAGCTTATGATCGCAACTTTGAGATTCATATTTACAATGGTATTTAGAAACTGGATTCAGTACTTTAAAAGTTCTACAAAAAAGGTGGGCCAGGAGCGTCTATCCCTTTACTTACAACAGTAACATATCTTGCCAGATTGTGTTTTTGCTAAATATAGCAGGCACAATTTTAGTAAACAAATATAAAAAAGCCGCCAGAGAAACCTTTGGCGACTTGAGATTCAATTAATACACTTTGATAAGCTGGGTACCGCTACTTTTCTTCAGGCTCGTGCTCAGTCTGCAAGATACTGACGGGCTTTCCCTTTAACAAGCGCCAAGAATACACGCCAAGACCGGACAGTCCGTACAAAACAAATAGACCAAATAAGACTTTCGATGGCGCGCTGGAAATAACTACGAGCACCAACACCAGAACGAAAGTAGCGATAAATGGTACCGGCTTGCGCAGGTTGATATCTTTAAAGCTGTAAAAAGGAACGTTAGTCACCATCGTCAGCCCGGCGTACAAGGTTATTCCCCATCCAAGCCAACTCAGGTCAGCACCAACAAAACCGAGGTCATCCATAATCCAGACGAAGCCAGCAACCAGCGCGGCCGCTGCTGGACTCGGCAAGCCCTGAAAATAGCGCTTATCAACTACTTTGATATTGGTATTGAAACGCGCCAGCCGCAAAGCAGCGCCAGCGCAATACACAAACGCGGCAAGCCAACCAAGTTTTCCCATCCCACGCAACGACCATTCATACACGACTAGCGCCGGTGCGGCACCAAATGACACCATGTCTGACAGACTGTCATATTGCGCGCCAAATTCGCTCTGTGTATTGGTCATACGTGCTACACGACCATCCAGACAGTCAAGGACCATCGCTACAAAAATTGCAATCGACGCGTAGTCGAACTTCCGATTCATTGCCATCACGATAGCAAAAAATCCACAAAAAAGCGCAGCTGTTGTAAATGCATTTGGCAACAAATAAACACCGCGCCGCCGTAAACTAGGTCGTATCGGACCTTCGTCTTCGTCGTCATCGTGATACGAGAGCCGCAACGCATTTTTTGTGCGCAATGTCTTAGGGAACTGTGTGACGTTATTCTTCGCCTTGCGGCGGGGGAAAGTAGCCATGTGAATTCCGTTTCAATATAAAAACAAATGATGGCGTCGCAAATATCATTGTCGCCATTTAGACTGGCTAACAAAAGTTGCTTAAGAATTGACTAAGCCGAGATTGAATGATGCTCTACATCTTTAATTCTAACCAATGAGAAGCGTGGTTATCGCTCATCTCAGACCGGTGAATGCAGCAAATTTTACGCTTATCTTAAAATTCAGCTAGAATCGTTTCCGTTGCTGAGACCTTGTCACCGACAGCAACCTTAGGTATCGCGGTGAGCGGCAGATAAACATCAACCCGTGAACCAAAACGAATAAATCCGTAACGCTGGCCGTGCGTTACTACATCAGCAACTTTGACGTAACACAGGATACGTCGTGCAATCAAGCCCGCCACTTGCACGCAAGTGACAGTTTGACCGTTTACCGCCGTGATCACTAACGCGTTACGCTCGTTTTCAATTGATGCCTTATCCAGATCGGCATTGACGAACTTGCCTGGAAAGTATTGTACCGTTTCAATCTTGCCGTCCACCGGCGCGCGATTCGAATGGACATTGAAAACATTCATAAACACGCTGATTTTCAGGGCTTCACGATTGGCGTAGGGATCATGCGCTTTTTCCACAACGACAATACGACCGTCAGCAGGGGAAATTACCGCGCCAGGATGTTGTGGGATGACCCGAGGTGGGTCACGAAAAAATTGCAGTACAAATAACGCAAGGATCCAAAAGGGGATGGACCAGCCAGTCGACACAAAGGTGACTAGTAACGCCAAGGCAAACGCAATGGCAAGAAACGGCCAACCTTCGCGGGCGATAATAGGATGGGGATAATTATTCAACAGCGCTCCGGATTGTCTTAAAGAATGATGAAAATTTGATATTGTGGCTATTCTAGTCGAGCGAGGATTAAATGTAACCTTTTGCGTAGCAATCATTCCTTAATTTAACTGGATGCTGTTGGCTACCTGATGCTAGTTTGCTATAAAAAAAGACCCCAACGTTAACGCCTATATAGAACTTACCCAAAATCGCTCGAGTAGCGTTGTACTTTCCCAGCCTTATATATGCCATCTTCGTTGATAAGCCTTGTTGGGACAATGTTGCGTAAGTTCTACCATAATAAAAAATTCTACTTTTACTGATCGTCAACAGCTTTTATGCTGCAATTATTATTGCAATTGACCATCAAGCTGTTTTTCCTACTCAGGAGGCTGTCGAACTGAGGGGCGCGAAGCGAGAAATGGGCTAAGGGGCCAGATTTCGCCAGATTCTCAGTGCCAATAGAGCTGTCTATAGATCAAGATGTTGGTAAAATATCGACTGCTCAGGTCATTTTTTAGCCGATTCTTTTTAAATCCGAAAGCACTCTTAGGGCCTGGCGCTACAGTTGTGAAACGTCCGGGGCGGCCATGCTAATTTGAAGGCGGTAAGCACAAGGCCAACTAATGACACAACCACCGCTCGCATTTTCATTTGAATCGGATTTTACCTACCACCCGCATGGACAGCGTGGTTTCGCCAGGCTCAAAACTTGGTTCCTCAACTTGTACACCATTGCTCATTGAGGCTGTCGCAGCATCATCGTTTTCGGCATGGCAGCTTTAGAAGCGTAGTTACCGGAGCCTTCGAAGTCAACCGCATCGAGTACAGCGTCCGCTTCATTACGGCCCATAGCACGTGCAATGGAGCCAATCAGCTCAGTAAGATTGCGATAAGTTGCGGCAATGCGCTGGTCATCTAGTTTTTTACTTGCAGCATCACTAAGGCTAAAATTCAAGCCATTAAGTCCCAACACACTTTGTGCTGAAGCAGCGGTCTTTGGTAGATTCGCTAAATTGGTCGTATTGGCATCCAGATACTGGCCAACCTGCCAGCCATTCGGTTGTCGTAGTTTGTTCGTATTTACAGGCAAATAGGGGTCGGTTTGTACCATTGCTATAAATAGTCACTAACCTCGGAAGTTAGATCACTTTTCGGTGAGCTTTGAGCGTGCTATTGCTACTACATCATATTGATAAGGCGGCAACCCTTCGCCACAATGCCTACAAAATAACGTGTCAGCTTCGTGCCCTTCCGTTAAACAGTTTGTACAAGTACGCTTGGTTGGTGCCTGCTTCATCATGCTCATCGCCAGTTCAACCCCCGACAATCCCGGTGGGCAACGCAATAATGCCGTAGCCGAGCAGCATTGCCATCGATTTCATTAATTGTCCGAATGGAGTTTTAGGATGAATATCACCATATTCCGTTGTAGTCACCGTGACAATCGCCCAATACATGCCTACTGGAATGCTAGTGAAACCATTTTCTGGCCCCTCGATAACATACTATTTCTGAAAATCTATTGACTAAAAAATTTAACTTTGCGTAATGTATATTAATTTTATGCATTGGCTTTATATTAAAAAAGGACGCTAATGCGGCCTTTTTATTTACCAACCTATACATTAATATTTGCTTGGACAAATACTCTATTCCTTTGAAACAAGAATTATGCAATATGCTCTAAAGTAAAGCGTATTAATTCTCGGATTCTATTCGAAATTTTATTGTATTTTACGCTTACCGCCGTAAACTATCCTGATGAAAAAAAGCGATGCATCAGTTGGTAATTCCCCCATCAAAAGATAGCGTTTAAAAGTAGAATTTCCTCAAATGCAATTTTAGGATTTTTTACATGAAGACGTTACGCTTTACTGATAGCCAAATTCGGCAGAGTTCCGGTGCAGGAGTGCCAGCTCATCTTCAGTAAACCCTGCAGCACGACGTGTTGGAAGAATATAAGGCCCATGCAAGATCAGGGCCTTATATTCGATCGCCAAGTTAGCAAAAGTAGCAAAGGGCTCCAGCTAGCGTACATTACATAGCCATTTATACCAATGATTACCTATCTCTACATGACCAACTTCCTCGCGCAATATGATGTCTAGAATCTGCGCTGCCGCAATATAGCCAGCTTGTGCAATTTTTATCCTTAATGCAGACGTGGCGTCCAGACTACGAGTTTCCAACGTCCGGGGTACGAGCGCCATGCGCACCAAAATATCATACCGGGTTTTCTCCGCTATTTTTCACCTGCTATTATGCGCCGGGAAATCTCCATACGCAAAACCTAGCGTGTGCAAATATTGTGGCAGCATGTCAAAATGCTGCGCTTTTTCTGTCGCTACGCTCAGCTAGTCGGTGTAATAGGCTAATGATCTGAAGATGCAGAATGTACAAATCAGACACAATTTGCGCATAACCTCCAGTAAACCAGGATTGGCTTTCAGCGCATAAACACGCGATAGACGATAAACAGAATATCTTTGCCATCCGGTCACTGGCTATTGAATACTAGCCACAACAACAAGCACACATTCTACGGAGAATTATGAGTATCTACCAACTGGGTGAGCATATCCCCGATATCCACCCATCAGCATACGTTGCCGAAAGCGCCAGCATTATCGGCAAGGTCAAATTAGAAAATAAAGCCATTGTCTGATTCGGCGTCACCATTCGAGGCGATAACGAACTCATTACGATTGGTCATGACAGTAATGTCCAGGAAAATGCAGTTTTACATACTGACTTAGGCTTTCCGCTGACGATTGGCGAAAATGTTACCATCGGTCATCAAGTGATGTTGCATGGTTGCACCCTTGGCGATGGCACCCTGATAAGGAGGGGGTACAGGCAGTAATACTCAATGGTGCCAAGATCGGCCAAAATAGCTTGGTCGGTGCTGGAGCTTTGGCTACTGAAGGCAAGAAATTTTCGGATAATGCGTTGATCATCGGCTCCCCAGCCAAGGTTGCCCGCATTTTATCCGAAGAAGATATTGCCAAACTCATTGGTGGCGCACAACATTATGTGGAACGTAGCCAAGAATATAAAACCCAACTCAAGAAAATCGGCTAAATAAAATAATGACCGACAAAGGTAAAAATAACATGAAGGACATCAGTAGTGACAATCTACAAAAATTCATGATCGAAAATGCCGCTGTTCGGGGCGAATTAGTTGAACTTTCCGGTACATGGCAACAGGTATTGACTCACCGCAACTACCCGACCGCAGTTACAACATTGCTGGGCGAAATGCTTGCAGCGGCGGCGTTGCTTACTGCTAATTTAAAATTTAACGGCGTGATTGTGATGCAAATCTACGGCGAAGGCCCGATCCGCCTGTTGGTGGTTGAGTGCGATGACAAATTACAAATGCGCGCCATGGCAAAACTGGTGCCTAATGCATTGATAAAAGACAATGCGACGCTCACTCAACTGGTCAATATGAATGGCCATGGCCGGTTTGCCATCACATTGGACCCCCAAGACAAAATGCCAGGACAACAGCCCTACCAAGGAATCGTCCCGCTTGATGGCAACAATGTCGCGGAGATGATCGAAAACTATATGTTGCGTTCAGAGCAACTCGATACCAAGTTATGGCTAGCAGCGGACGCCAATATCTCGCGCGGCTTATTACTACAAAAATTGCCAAACCATGGTGGAATAGGCATGACTGTAGAAGATACGCTTGAAAATTGGAATCGTATTTCTATGCTGGGCGCAACGTTACGTTCCGCTGAAATGCTATCGACCGATATTCAAACGCTGTTACGACGTCTATTCTGGGGAGAAACCGTGCGTGTTTTTTCACCACAACATCCAAGCTTTGTGTGCAACTGTTCGCATAAAAAAGTAGGAAACATGCTTCAAATGTTATGGCAAAAAGAAGTCGATGATGCGATTGCGGAGTTGGGGAAACTATCTATTGAATGTGATTTTTGTGGTCAGCATTATACCTTTGACAAAGTTGACTGCACTCACCTCTTTGCCACCGGCGCACCTGTGAAAACAATGCTGACAATAGGTGACATTAAGCATTAATTTCAAGGACCAAGAAGGGACTATTCAAGTTATGGCAAAGGCAAAGGGTCTCAATGGATACATGCCGCGATGGAGAATGATTAGTCACGAATAAGTGCTGTGGCTGCCTCGATGGATTGCGGACGCGTTTTTTTGGCGAACAATTCTACTCCCGCCTTAGTCCCCTTTGTAATGAGTACCGACGGTTTTTCGCCCGCTTTAATAGGTATGGGCTTAGTAGGAATCGCAGCGCCAACACTATCGGATAACTGTTGCGCCTCTTTGAGGGTCGATACAACTTCAGTATTATGCTGGGCTAATATCTGTACAAAAATTTCGTCCTGCTTGATCATTCCCAATTCGATACGTGCCCGCTCTTCGACTGCGCCAGTGCCATCTTTCAAATCATGCACTTCGGAGTAGAGCTTGGCATTACGTAATTTTAAGTCATCGATCTTGTTGTGCGCAACAACAACTTGCTGTCCCATATCCCACACCCGCAGCCAGCCGCCTTTGCCAAGCCACAAGGGATACTGAATCAAGAGCAACAGTACAGTCAGGGAAATAGCGATTAAACGCATCAACAATCCTATTCAAAATATGCGAATCCGGCCAGCGATTAAATGAACTCGCTGGCCGAACTTTTTACGTTGAAATGCTTTTCATAACAATGATTTCAAATTATAAAAAGCTGAGCGACCAGGATAGCTAGCTATATCACCCAAATCTTCTTCAATACGTAGCAATTGATTGTACTTTGCCATACGATCGGAGCGCGACATAGAGCCAGTCTTGATCTGTAATGCGTTCGTACCGACCGCAATATCCGCAATAGTTGAATCTTCAGTTTCGCCTGAACGATGTGAGATCACAGCAGTATAGCCAGCCCGTTTTGCCATTTCAATCGCAGCAAAAGTTTCCGTCAACGTGCCAATCTGGTTAATTTTAATCAAAATTGAGTTGGCGACATTTTTTTCAATACCTTCACGTAGAATCTTGGTATTAGTGACGAACAAATCATCGCCGACTAATTGAATTTTCTTACCGAGGGTTTCTGTCAGTAGCTTCCAGCCATCCCAATCATCTTCAGCCATGCCATCTTCAATACTGATAATCGGATACTTATCGCACCACGATGCCAGCAAACCGGTGAATTGCGCACTAGTCAGCGTCATACTTTCGCCGGATAGGACGTAACTGCCATCTTTGTAAAATTCGCTAGCAGCGCAATCCAGCCCTAACGCGATTTGTTTGCCCGGTTCGTAGCCAGCTGCTTCAATTGCTTGAATGATCAGCTTCAGCGCTTCTTCATGGCTGGACACTGATGGCGCAAAGCCACCTTCATCCCCTACTGAGGTGGCTAAACCTTTTTCTTGGAGTATCTTTTTCAACGCATGAAAGACTTCAGCACCGTAACGAATCGCTTCGCGGAAACTTGGTGCACCGACCGGGATAATCATGAATTCTTGAATATCGAGGTTATTGTCAGCGTGTGCACCACCATTGATAACGTTCATCATCGGTACGGGCATTTGCATCGCACCACTGCCGCCGAAATAACGATAAAGCGGCAAACCAGCTTCTTCAGCAGCCGCTTTAGCGACCGCCATCGATACCGCCAGCATGGCATTTGCACCCAGACGCCCTTTGTTTTCAGTACCATCGAGATCAATCAATGTGCGATCAAGAAATGCTTGTTCGTTAGCGTCCAGGCCCATGATTGCTTCAGAAATTTCCGTATTAATATGCTCGCAAGCGATCAAAACGCCCTTGCCACCGTAACGATTTTTATCACCGTCACGCAATTCAATTGCTTCGCGCGAGCCAGTCGAGGCTCCAGACGGGACCGATGCACGACCCATCACACCGGATTCGAGCAGGACGTCGCATTCGACTGTAGGGTTGCCACGTGAATCAATTATTTCGCGGCCAATAATGTCAACAATTGCACTCATGTATTTCCTCTATCCGTGATAATTACTTCTCAATTAATGTTTGAATTTATGCCTAATAATACTTAGAAGCCGTTAATGTAGGCTAATAAAAAATACAAGACTCCATCACTTTTCGATGATGGAGCGTATTTTGATTTCAAGCGAAATGGGTTTCTAGAAAACCATTCTTTTTAACAACACGGTCTAACTCTATCAACGTCGCTAGCAATTCTTTCATCCGCGACAATGGAAGGGCGTTTGGACCGTCGGACATAGCTTGTGCAGGATTTGGATGGACTTCCATAAAAATGCCAGAGATGCCGACCGCAATCGCGGCCCGCGCCAGTACGGGGACGAACTCACGCTGACCACCAGAGGTACTGCCCTGCCTCCCTGGCAATTGCACTGAGTGCGCCGCATCAAACACCACCGGACATCCGGTTTCGCGCATGATAGCTAACGAGCGCATATCAGATACCAAATTATTATAACCAAACGAGGCACCGCGTTCACATGCCATAAAATTAGCTTCTGGCAAACCGGCCTCACGTGCCGCTGCGCGCGCTTTGTCAATCACATTGATCATATCATGCGGTGCCAAAAATTGGCCTTTCTTGATATTTACTGGCCGACCCGAATGCGCACAAGCGTTGATGAAGTCAGTCTGACGACATAAAAAGGCAGGGGTCTGCAAAACGTCCACTACAACAGATACTGGCTTGATTTCGTCAATTTCATGTATATCAGTCAATATCGGCACGCCAATTTGTTTTTTTACGTCGGCAAGAATGTCTAAACCTTTTTCCATGCCTAACCCACGAAAAGAAGTTCCTGATGAGCGGTTAGCCTTATCAAATGACGACTTGTAAATGAAATTGATCCCCAGCGCAATAGTGATCTCTTTCAATTGACCGGCGGTATCGAGCGCCATTTGGCGCGACTCAATCACGCAAGGACCTGCAATCAGAAAAAATGGTTTATCCAAACCAATATCAAAGCCGCAAAGTTTCATGTTCTTTTTTTATACCTTAGGATTTTTAGCTGGAGCTTGCTGATGCGCCAACGCCGCCGAGAGAAACGAGATAAACAGCGGATGTCCATCACGCGGGGTTGACTTGAATTCTGGATGATACTGAACGCCAA
>JACMQE010000086.1 GCA_014377145.1 Glaciimonas sp.
CATCTGCGTACCGATCAAAATATCAATCTCACCGCGATGTACAAGATCGAAAGCGCTTTGAGCACTGCCCTTGCGGCGCGTCGAATCGGCATCAATGCGCAATACCCGCGCCTCGGGAAACATTGCACACAACCCTTCTTCCAGCCGTTGTGTCCCACGACCCAACGGTTGCAAATCAACATTTCCGCAAGTTGGGCAGGATTTTGGAATCCGCAGTTCTAAACTGCAATGATGACAACGGAGACGGTGTTCTGGCTTATGCAGCACCATGAAAGCCGTACAACGCGTGCAATTACTCACCCAGCCGCAAGCATCGCAAGCGATCACCGGCGCATAACCACGACGGTTTAAAAACAATAGTGACTGCTCCCCACGTTGCAGGCGCAGCCTCAATGCGTTCATTAGCGTCGAAGTTAGCCCTTCCGTCGGCTTGTCATGCTCCATATTGACCAGCCGCACCTCTGGCAAAACGGCATTCATGACCGCTCGCTCGCGTAACTCCAGCTTGCGATAATGTCCCAACTGCACATGCTGCCACGTTTCCAGCGATGGTGTAGCCGAACCCATAACGATAGGAATACTCAACTGATGCGCGCGCCAAACAGCTAGATCGCGTGCCGAATAACGCAAGCCTTCTTGCTGTTTATAGGAGGGATCGTGCTCTTCATCGACGACGATCAGACGCAAATGCGGCAGCGAAGCCAGCACGGCAAGCCGGGTACCCAAAATGATACGGGCATGCCCCAAATGAGCAGCGAGCCAGTGGTGCATACGCTCGCCCTCAGCCAGACCGCTATGCAACGTTGCCACCATCAAACCTGGAAAACGTGCCCGAATATTTTCCTCTAATTGCGGGGTCAGGTTAATTTCGGGTACAAGGATCAGGATTTGTGCAGGATTGCTTTCATTGCTGTTAGTGCTTTGGACTAGAATTTTGGCCGCCGCTTGTAAATACACCTCAGTTTTTCCGCTGCCGGTGACACCATATAACAACGTCGGCGCAAATCCGGTCGTGCCGGCAATCACATCAACCGCAAATTGTTGCGATGGATTCAATGGTGGTACATTGATAGGTGTAGCATCATGCATCTTCGCCATCTGATTCAATTTTTTTAGCCCCCGATCCAGCGCCACGGTTGTCAGTGTCCGCAGATTTTTTGGCAAGCCCGGCAACGCGACCTCCCCCAGTGGACGCTGGTAATAATCTGCGGCGAACCGGCACAATGTCAACCAGCGTGGTGATAGGGGACTTAATTGATACCGTACCGCTTCCACGTTTTTTAATTTAGCCGGAGGAACCTCACTATGAGTGCTACTACCTACGATCATGCCCACCACCTCACGCCAGCCGAACGAGAGATGCACAAGTTGCCCATTCTGAGGAATAGGCTCGGCTTCATCGGTGGTTTGCCAACGATAGTCAAAGCTGCTGTCAAGGGGGGTATCGAGAACTACCTGAAGGATAAATTGTTTCACGAAGTTAAAGTGAATCCTGAGAAAAGAGGCTAACTGCCGGTTTCATAAGCGCTTTTAAAACTATCCACAGTTTCTGTGGATAGTTTTGTGGATAACATCAACTTAATATTCACAAACGCACTATTTACGCGGGGCTTGATGAAATGCACAAACAGATAAAAAATTAAATCTTTTAAAATCAATAACTTATAAAACTCTTGAATCAACAAAGAAATATTTAAATTTATTTTTACGAGCACTACTTTAGAAGTGAATATGTGTACAAGTCACGTATTCACTTCTAAAAAGAATCGAACCTGACAAAAAATTGTCTATTAGAGACTATTTTCAATTATTCTTATGGTAAAAGTTAAGTCTGTATCAGGGCTTGTGTTTTCAAGCCAGCCAAATGATCGATGCACGCAAATAAATATTAGCGGCAAGGAAATTTTTTAATGACTCATTATTAGAATTTATGCAAATCGCCCCAACGGCGCCCCAACGGGCGTTGTACTCTCCTGGCCACATAACGCACTGGCTTCGTCGACATGCCCTGCGGGGACAATTTTGCGTAAGTCCTAGTTATACCCGGTTGGTTTCGATTTTTCTTGGGGTGTAACAACGCGCCTCTTCACGTCGCCTCCAGAGGCGCGATCATGCGGGCATCTGCATTTTAAGCCTTGTCGGCTATTACCCTTGGCGCTTTTCATTCAGAGATCAGCACTTCGGCTCTCGCAAGATCGGAACATCGACTTTGTGTAAGTCTTAATAAAAATTCACAGGGCTGCGCAACGGATCAAGGGTGGAGTGAATTTGGTACTCAAGCCGCCACTGGAACGACCAATCGCTTCACGGATCTTTTTTTGAACACCACCATACCTACGATATGTTGATGCGCTCGCGCTATCATCATCGTGTATTCAGTATCGGCAGCTTGCGGCAAATGATTGACCCTCTTCTTCCAAACACCACTCACCGCCAAAGGCTGAAGTGCCTATGGACCGTTTTCCATAAGCAAAATCGTTCCGACAAGTCACGCCACGGTACCCCCGGCACGATAGCACTACAGCATCCCTCAAATAAACGATTGTCTTTCGCTGTCGC
>JACMQE010000087.1 GCA_014377145.1 Glaciimonas sp.
ATCACGTTATTGCGGAACAGGTCGGCATATACCGGCCCGTTGGGCAAGTTTTGATAAGGCTGAGAGGCGGCAAATTTTTCCTGAAACACCATTTCTGTACGCATTAATTGTTGTGTTTCTGCTGATAAAAATGGCAACATTACCATTGTCGTATCGCGCCACCATGACATTCCGCGTAAATTGGGTTGGTAAATTGGGAAGTCCTGCGCCGCCAAGTGCATTTTTGCCAGCGTCTCGCCAACTTCGCGACAATGTAACCGACCGGGCGACATTTGAGATTCGCCCGCCAATTTGCTGACAATTGCAGCGGGTTTGCCATGCAGAACGTTGATAATCGCCCCGTCCTTATTTGCAATCGGTGTTGGCACCGCGATATCGCGGTGGGCCAGATGAGGCATCAACTCGAGGTAAAACGGCAATTGTTTGAATGTCAGCTTTTCAAAGACCGTCACCACGTATTCGCCGGTTTCGGTATTGATAAAGAAGTTACGATTTTTGATTCCTGATAAAATGCCTTTGATTCCCGTTGCCTTATCTAAAAGGAATTGTGAAAGCCAGCTATTAAGGTCATCCAGATTGACCGGTGTAAACACTGCCATGAGAAAAATTCAGAAAAATGAGTTTGTGAAGTAGCGTCGAAATGACATGCATTTATGCAAATGCGAAGCAAAGCTGGTAAGGGTCTTTGCTTCGTATCTTTAATATTATTAGGACTTACCGGAATCGCTCCAGCGGCGTTGTGTTCTCTTATTCATCGTAGCGCTGCCTTCGCCGACAGGGGTTGCCAAGTCCGTTGCTGAGACAATTTTGTGTAAGTCCTCTAACTATAAGGTTACAAAATTGGGATTGTGGTGTTATTCAGCTGGCGTGTTCGGTGGGGCTGGTGCTATCTTGTTATCAACAGCTTGTTCTTCACCAGGGTTTACTGACTTTTCTTTCCTTTGGCCCCAATCGAATTCTTTAATGACCCATTGCGCACCGTTTGCTGGGGCGCTTGGGGTGTTGCCGGGCATCGAAGTGCCAACTTGTTTGGGGCGAAGGTGATAAGTGCTGCCTCCACTGTGCACCTTAATGTCAGTCACGACGCCTTGCTGGCGCTGCTGGGTGATGGCAGCTTCCTTGGGCTTGTCGTTCTTTTGAATGGTAATAGCAGGTTTTTCACCTTTTTCTAGTTTGTCCAGTTCTAGTGGTGGCGGCGCAAGATTTACGGCGTTTGGGAAATTTGCTGGTTGTTGCGCCTGCACAAGCGGGGTTGCCATCGCGCTAATAGCCGCGATACAGAGCGTTGTGATTGGCCAGAATTTGAAGTTATTCATTATTTTTTGGCTGCCGTAGTTGTACGTTGGTATTTAACTCGCTGGAAAACGCTAGTTAAATACAATGATCTTATTGTAGCAAACCACTTGTAGCGATAGGTTACTAGATCAGCAAAAGAATACATTCTGTTAAATTAACGAGAGTAAATCGTTTATTTAACAGGGCTAGCTATCAACATTTACTAGCACTAGCAAATGTTGCTCTTGCACCTTGACCGTATATTTATTACAACAATGTACCAGTATCTGTATGGCGCTCTGCCGAATCTGCCATTGAAGTTTCACCCTTGTCATAAAAATTAAAGACTGCGTCAACGATCTGTGCAGGATCGTCAATGACCTGAATTAGATTGAGGTCTTTTTCGGCGATCATGCCGGTTGTGATCAATTGTGTGCGGCACCAGTCCAGCATTCCCACGCAAAACTTACTACCAACCAGAATGATAGGAATACGCCGACATTTTCCAGTCTGGATCAGCGTCAGGACTTCTGTCAGCTCATCCATCGTACCGAAACCACCAGGCAACACGAGGTAGGCATCTGCATGCCGTACAAAGAAACTTTGCGCGCAAAAAAATGGTGGAAAATTAACGAAATATCCTACCATTTGTTGGTGCTTTGTTCATGTGGTAAATCAATATTCAGACCGATGTAGGGTGATTTTCCTTCAGCAGCACCGTGGTTAGCCGCTTCCATCAAGCCCGGTCCACCGCCGGAAATGAAGGCGAAGCCAGCATCAGAAATCGTCGCGCAATGTCTGAGCAGAGGGCGTAATAGGGGTTATCTTCTTTAATCTGGGCAGAGCCGAAGATCGAAATTAATGGATGTAACTCCGAGAGGCGTTCGGTCGACTCGATAAACTCTGCCATAATTGTGAACATATGCCACGATTCGCGTGCCTTTTTTTGGAAGTAGCGCGTTCGATGTTCGTCACTTACCGCAATCGCAGCACATTTTTTCCGTTCGATTCCATATGCAAAAAACCCTGCTATTAGTTGATGGTTCCAGTTACCTCTATCGGGCGTTTTACGCGCTACCTGACATGCGCAATGCCGAAGATGAGCCAACTGGCGCGTTGTATGGCATTTTAAATATGCTCCGCCGTATACGATTTGATTACCCTGCAGCTTACATTGCCTGTGTGTTCGATGCAAAAGGGAAAACGTTTCGGGACGAGATGTATGCCGATTACAAGGCTACACGTGCTTCGATGCCGGAGGATTTAGTTAAACAGATTACGCCTATTCACGCCGCTGTGCGCGCAATGGGCTGGCCAATTTTGATGGTCGATGGTGTTGAAGCTGACGATGTCATTGGGACCTTGACTGTGCAGGCAGTGATGCATGGCATGACTGCGGTGGTCTCCACTGGCGATAAGGATCTGGCGCAGCTGGTCAATCAGCACGTGACCTTGATCAATACAATGAACAACGAAAAACTCGATCCACCCGGGGTGGTCGCCAAATTTGGCGTGCCCGCGGAGCGTATCGTCGATTATCTGACGTTGATTGGCGACACCGTCGATAATATTCCCGGTGTTTCAAAGGTTGGCCCGAAGACGGCATTGAAATGGCTGGCGCAATACGATACCGTAGATCAAGTCATCGCAAATGCGGCTGGTATCGGCGGCGTGGTCGGTGAAAACTTGCGGAAAGCGCTCGGCTGGTTGTTCCAGGCCAAAGTCTTGGTGACTGTCAAGACCGATTGCGATCTCAGTGCACACATGGTGTCTTTTCCAGAGTCGTTGGTGGTGCAGCCGCAAGATAACGCGACATTAATCGACATCTATACTCGCTACAATTTTAAAACCTGGTTGCGTGAGATGAGCAGTTTGAGTGGCATAAGCCCCAATCTAGCAACGATAGCCGCGGCAGCTCCTCTCGCAAATGTCGATACGCCACAAAGTACTGGCAAAGTGGGTATTGTCGGCAATGTCATATTAGCAGTAGGGAATTTGGTGGAGAGCAGTTTGTTTCCTGATGTTGCAAAAAACTACGAAACAGTAGCAACCGAGCAGCAACTTGATCACTGGCTGGCTTTGATTGATGCTGCACAGATTACCTCCATCGATACGGAAACGACTTCCCTCAATCCGATGACCGCCCAGCTAGTGGGTATTTCGCTGAGTTGTGATGTTGGTGCAGCCGCCTACATTCCTGTGGCTCATCGTCCGCAAGATGGTCCGCAGCAGTTATCGCGGGAAGTTGTTCTGGCCAAAATGAAGCCTTGGCTAGAAGATATGACAAAACTCAAGGTGGGGCAAAATTTAAAATACGACAGCCATATTTTTGCCAATCATGGCGTAACGTTGCGCGGTATCGCGCATGACACGATGCTAGAATCGTACGTTTTTGAATCGCACCGACCGCATGATATGGATAGTATGGCTCTACGTCATCTTGGTCATACAACCATCACGTTTCAAGAGGTGTGTGGAAAAGGTGCTACGCAAATCTGTTTTGATGAAGTAGAGATTGCGCGCGCTACTGAATATGCTGCGGAAGACGCGGATGTGACATTGCGTCTGCATCGCAATATGTGGCCGCATATTGAAAGCGACAAAAAGTTACGATTCATTTATGAAAAAATCGAAGTTCCGACAGCAGTTGTCTTGCAAAAGATTGAACGTAACGGTGTTTTGATAGATGCTGGTTTGCTGATTACGCAGTCGAATGCACTAGGCAAACGCATGCTGGATATTGAACAGCAAGCGTATGGGCTGGCCGGTCAGCTTTTCAATTTGAACTCACCGAAACAACTAGGTGAAATTTTCTTCGAAAAGCTTCAGCTGCCGATTGTCAAAAAGACCCCTTCCGGCGCACCGTCTACCGATGAGGAAGTGTTGCAAAAACTGGCGGAAGATTATCCACTGCCGAAGATTTTGCTGGACTATCGTAGTCTGTCGAAATTGAAGTCGACTTATACCGACAAGTTGCCAAGAATGGTGAATCTGTTGACCGGGCGTGTCCACACCAACTATGCTCAGGCAGTGGCCGTGACAGGGCGATTGTCTTCTAATGACCCGAATTTGCAAAATATTCCTATCCGCACCGCAGAAGGCCGACGCATCCGTGAAGCGTTCGTCGCGCCAGAGAATAGTGTGATCGTCTCCGCCGATTATTCGCAAATCGAGCTACGCATCATGGCGCATATTTCCGGCGATGAAAACATGCTGCGTGCGTTCGCGGAGGGTGAAGATATTCACCGCGCAACTGCTGCTGAAATTTTTAGCACCATGCTGCAGGATGTCACCAGCGAACAGCGTCGCTATGCGAAAGTGATTAACTTCGGATTGATCTATGGCATGAGTGCGTTCGGTTTAGCTGGCAATCTTGGGATTGAACGCGCTGCGGCGCAGATGTATATCGAAAAATACTTTCTGCGTTTTTCAGGCGTCAAACAGTTTATGGATGAAACGCGTTTGCAAGCCAAAGCGCAAGGTTACGTTGAGACAGTATTTGGACGGCGCTTATGGTTACCAGAAATTAACTCACCAAATGGCCCGCGCCACCAAGTTGCAGAGCGTGCCGCAATTAATGCACCGATGCAGGGGACAGCTGCCGACTTGATTAAATTGTCGATGATTGCGGTACAGAATTGGTTGGAGACAGAACAGTTGAAAACGAAGATGGTGATACAGGTGCATGATGAATTGGTGTTGGAAGTGCCGCAAGACGAGCTAGCTACAATCAGGATAAAGTTGCCTGAATTAATGGCAAGCGTGGCGACGTTGCGTGTGCCGTTGATTGCTGAAGTTGGGGTAGGGAAGAATTGGGATGAAGCACACTAAAACTCGTTCAAGCTTGATTGAAACATGAGTGCGCCTGATTCAAGCTCTATCAAGGACTTTGTAAAGATTCAAGATGTCTATCCGATCGTGTTAACAATGTTGAGAAAAATCCGAATGCCGAACTTAAAAGATGATTTCGATAGCCTGGTGGGAAAAGCCTGTTTGTCAGAAGATGTTGATCGTCGAACTTTTATCAAAGCTGCTTTAGGCACAGGCTTCGCCATTGCGATCATACCGGTCTGCGCCCAGACAGTCATTAAGACCGATGCGGCAGGGCTTACGGCTGGTCTGGTTGAAGTCCAGATGAAAGGTGACGGTGCCAGCAAGTCATGACAAGCGGTGAAGCCGGAGCAGCATTGCATCACGGCAGTTTGCGATGCATCGATGATATCATTAGATTCTTTATGTAACTGATGGCCAGGTTTGAAGCGACCATCGGCTTGCAAATTGTCTTTGAAAAAACGATTTTTGGCACCTGGAATATGTCCCCCCTATGGGATCTATTGTTTCAATTTCTCCGCGGAAGCGATGTGGCGCACGGGCATCTACCAAAGTGCGTTGCTGGTTGGTCAGATTATTCAAAATATTATCGATATCTACTTGAGCAACTAATGTTGGCCTGACGTTAATATTCCCGACGATCACAGGCGGCGCGACGGTTGACAATGCTTGCCACGTCGCTAGACCGCCGTCCAGCAATGTGCCAGAGGCGTGCCCGATGGAGCGTAACAGCCACCACAGGCGTGCCGCAAACATCCCGCCATGTGCATCGTAAGCAATGACTTTGGGTGTCGTCATTAATCCCAGAACCTCTTAAAGTAGCAATCAATGCATCTTGCTTGGGTAAAGGATGGCGACCGTTGAAAGTGCCATCGGCAGCTTGTTTGGCACCTGATAAATCCTGATCAATGTGAGCAAAGTGCGCTTGTAGAATACGGTCCAGCAGCGAATGCTGCGCGACCAGTATCGGGGGCCGCTAGGTCGTGACGACAATCGACGATAACCCGGTTTGGCTCTCGTACATTTTGCAGAAGATTGGCAGCTGAAATTAAAGCCGTTTTACTCAAACAGTAAACTATTCCAGTTTTGCAATGGTGTTTGGGATAAATTCATACAAGGTGTTTCGCCGAAATGCGGTGCGCCAATCAACTCACCCTTCAAATCATACGTCCAGCGATGCAGGGGGCAGACAATGTTGCGCGCGTTACCAAGGCCGTCTAGCATTTTGGCTTGAAGATGGCGACAGACGTTCAAAACTAGCACGATCCCTTCGCGAT
>JACMQE010000088.1 GCA_014377145.1 Glaciimonas sp.
CAAAAAACGGTTACGGGCAGTATCTGGTTCGCATACTTAAAGAGAAAGCAGTGCAGTGAAAGCCACACCGCTTGCCATTCCCGATATTGTTCTGATCGAACCCCAGGTCTATAGAGACGAACGCGGTTTTTTCTTTGAAAGTTTTAACCAGAACAAATTTGAAGCGGCAATAGGTCAACAAGTCAACTTCGTTCAAGACAATCATTCGCGTTCAACAAAAAATGTGCTGCGTGGATTGCACTATCAAATAGTGCATCCACAAGGAAAGTTGGTGCGTGTCATCCAAGGTAAAATTTTGGATGTCGCTGTGGATTTGCGAAGGACATCGTCTTCATTTGGAAAGTGTGTCGCGATAGAGTTGAGTGAAGAAAATCAACGCCAAATATGGATACCTTCTGGGTTTGCGCATGGATTTCAGGTGATGTCTGAAACTGCGGATGTGATCTATAAAACCACTGATTATTACGATCCCCGAAATGAACATTGCGTTGCATGGAATGACCCATCTATTCCGATTGAATGGCCACACTCTAGTAATCCGATACTTTCAGTAAAAGATAAGTTAGGAAAATTGTTAATCCATTCCGAAGTTTTTCAGTGAGAAAAATACTTAAGAAGAGTCACATTTTGCCTTCCGAATTGGCGAATAGGAACAAAGATGAATAGTGGATTAGTAAGTCATGCTCGCGAAATATTTCAGTATAAGTCAGTATTGTCGCAATTGGTACGACAGTATCTGACGCTCCGCTATCGAAGAACGGCGCTCGGATATTTATGGACGTTGATCAACCCATTGCTAATGATGGGAGTAACAGCAGTCGTTTTTTCTACTTTGTTTAAGCTTGATCTCGCGACGTACTCCGTATTTTTGTTCGCTGGTATGGTGCCTTGGAATTGTTTTAGCACCACCGTCACGCAATCATGTGCAGCGTTTATAAACAATGAGGGCCTGATCAAAAAAATCTATTTACCCAAGTTCATTTTTCCGTTAAGTCTTTCCTTAGGGATTTTAATTGATAGCGCGCTATCGTTCGTCGCGTTGTTCGTGCTCATACTGATTTTCGGGGCACCTATTTCTTGGGCATTATTGTTTATTCCTCTCGCCTTCGGGTTGCTTTTTATTTTTTCAATTGGAGTTGGGCTGGTGGTGTCTGTGGCGACGGTATTTTTCCGCGATCTTCAGTATGTTATTGGCGTTGTAATGCAAGCCTGGTTTTTCTTAACACCCGTTATGTACCGGCACGACGCGCTTACGGGCAAGGTGGGCTGGCTGGTCGCACTTAATCCTATGGTGCCGTTTATTGATTTATTTCGCGCACCGCTTACGCAGGGAAATTTACCCTCATTGCCCACTATTATTAGCGCAACTATTTTCGCACTTAGTTCTATAACAATTGGGCTGTACACATTTTTTCTACAAGAGAAAAAAGTAGTTTTCAGACTGTAAAAAAATGTCTAAAATTTCTGTCGAAAATCTATCTATAAAGTTTAGGCTTTACCACGATCGTTCTCCTTCGTTGAAGGAATACGTTTCCAATATTTTCTCCACACGCAAATCATCATCTTTTTCAGACTTTTGGGCTGTTAAGCAAGTGTCGTTCAAAGTAGAAGCAGGCGAGCGATTAGGTATTGTCGGACATAACGGAGCGGGGAAAAGCACGCTGTTGAAAGCGTTGTGTCGAATCTATGAGCCCAGCAGTGGAATTATTACCGTCGATGGACGAGTAGCGCCCTTACTCGAAATTGGGGCAGGCTTCCATCCCGAATTCACAGGTCGAGAAAATATATACCTTAACGGGGCAATTTTGGGCTACAGCAAAGCCCAGCTGGCCGGAATTGAACAAGAGGTGATCGATTTTGCGGGCCTAGAAGAATTTATCGATACCCCTGTTAAATATTACTCCACCGGAATGTATTTACGTCTTGCGTTTTCACTAGCTACCTCGGTAGACCCTGATATTCTTGTGCTTGATGAAATGTTTGCAGGAGGCGACGTTAATTTCATTCAAAAAGCCACTGCACGAATGCAAAAGGTAATTGAAGCAGCAAATATTCTTATTGTTGTTTCACACGATACGAATTTGTTGGCGTCGCTGTGCACGCGTGTTATGTGGGTTGACCATGGAAAAATAAAGGAGGATGGCCCTGCTGCTGAAGTCTTGGCTCACTATCTGGCAGCGGCTACCACCTGAAAAAATGGCTACTGAACAACCTGGACTGTTAAGAGATTTTTATCGGAAACGTTTGCGTCAAATTTGGCTGATCCGCGTTTTTAAGAATACGGTTTGGGTTTTGATGTGGATGATTCGCTGGAAAATACTCTATCGCCTTGAGCAAGGGTTGGGTTTTTTATTTTGGGCAGTGCGCTGGAGAATTGTTCGCCCTCTTGCCAGGGCTATTTTCCCGAGGGCTACCCTCAACAGGCTACATGGTTTTCGTGATGGTGGTTTCAAATCGCTCATCAGGCGCCGAACAGTTCCAGCGCTCCCACTTGTTTCCGTAAACGATTGGATTAATACATCGATTTTTGATTTCAATGCAGAACCGGGTGTTAATTTGAAAGAGCCAAATGTGAGGCTTGAGTCAACGTCAACGTTAAACTCGAACGTTACCGTTGTATTGATAAACAGGTCCGAGAATGTTTGCATAGCGTCACCAATGGTTTATTCTGGGGGGCTTGGTATATGCGTCCCAATTCATGATCAGAGCTATAGTTTCCCCAGGATTGAAGTGATCGAAGTCCGCGACGCAGAGGTAGTGGGGCGTAGCAACCTGGTCTCGTCAAAAGGCCAGGTGATCCATCATGATCTTTACAGATTTTCTCATGACTTTACATCTGAAGAGCTTCACGGAAAAGTGGTCATCAACCCAAAAAAGAAAACGATAAGGCGAATTTCAAAACCGGAGATTAAGTACAAGTTAGCGATGGCTGCTGTATTTACCGATTCGTGTTCATCAAACTACGCACATTGGTTGACGGAAGTTTTACCACGCATTAATATCTTTTGTCGAACGCAACACAATGTTGACGTGCCACTAATCGTTGATTCGGGGTTACACCCGAACATCGAGGCGTCGTTGATGGCTGTGGCGGGTGCAGAGGCTAAAATTATTAGACTAAATGTCGGTGATGCTGCCTATGTTGAGCGCCTATTAGTTACGTCCCCTACCGGATACATACCATTTGATCGTCGAATAAACTCCAAATCTGGACATATCCACGGCGTTTTTAGCCCGTATGCCATATCGTTTCTGCGCGAGCAACTAGCTAAATCGTTATCGAAGCCTGTTAAAAGTTTACCAGATAAGATATTTTTGCGGCGTAACTCGCATTCACGATTGATGAAAAACGAACAGCTTCTCGAAGAAAGACTGATCACTCTTGGATTTACTATTGTTCAGCCAGAGATACTTTCTTTTTCTGAACAATTTCATTTGTTTTCTGCTGCATCGATCATTGTTGGCGCGACTGGTGCCGCATTGGCTAATTTAATATTTTGTTTAAGAGATGTTCGAATCGTGATTTGTATTTCAGCCCATCCAGACCACAGCTTCGGTTATTGGCAGAATATGGCTGTTGCAGCCGGTACACAGGTTACTTACGTACTTGGTTCCATTTCAGGACCTAAAGCGCAGGGTGTCCACGCTGATTTTTTAATTGATGTTGACGAAGTTGTTCGAGCGATTGAACGTTAGGGTAATAGGTGTTTTCGTTTGAGTAATGCTTACATTTTGATAATTCAAGGAGTTTTATGATCCATCCAACCGCAATTGTGGCAATTGATGCAACTATTGGGCTAAATGTCTCCATTGGCCCTTTTTGTGTGATCGGAAGTGTATCTATTGGAGACAATTGTGTAATTCATCCACATGTAGTGATTGCAGATGGAGTTACTCTTGGATCAAGTGTGGAAGTTTTTCCAGGAGCGTTTTTGGGTAAAGAGCCTAAGGGTGCTGGTGCTCTCGCAAGGCAGCCCATTTTCGAGAAAGTTATCTCTATTGGTGACGAATGTTCAATTGGACCAAATGCAGTTATCTTCTATGACGTCCATATTGGAAACAATACTTTGTTAGGTGATGGCGCTTCTATCAGGGAAAAGTGCCGTATAGGGTCGCGGTGCATACTGAGTCGGTATGTTACTGTTAATTATGAGACTACTATTGGCGATGGAACTAAGATTATGGACAGCACGCACATCACTGGCAATGCTACCATCGGCCGAAATGTATTCATAAGTCTGCTTGTTGGTATGGCCAACGACAATATAGTACGCGCTGGATTTTCTGACCATATTGCTGGTCCAATTATTGAGGATGACGCTGTGATCGGGGTCGGGGCAACATTGTTGCCAGGTGTTGTAGTCGGTCAGGGTTCAACTGTTGCTGCAGGATCAGTTGTAACTAAGAATGTAGAGCGCAACACGGTGGTCGCAGGTGTTCCAGCGCGCTTTGTGAAACAGGTGTAAAGAATTTCAAATCCGTTCTACTATTTCGGCATTTGTAGCCGCTAACTTTTACTAATGGATGGACCATAAATGGCGCTTTCTGACTGCTGCTTGGTAGATCTTCCTAGAATTCAGGACCCCCGTGGCAACCTAACTTTTATTGAAGGCGGAGAACACATACCCTTCGATATCCAACGCGTCTATTATCTATATGATGTCCCCGGCGGGTCAGAACGCGGCGGGCATGGCCACAAGGAACTTAGACAATTGATTGTGGCGATGTCAGGTTCTTTTGATATTCAGCTGGATGATGGAAATGAGAAAAAAGTATTTCACATGAATAGAAGTTATTTTGGACTGTATATATGCCCAATGATCTGGCGCGACATCACTAATTTCTCTTCAGGTGCGGTTTGTATGGTCCTAGCCTCAGAGAAATATTTTGAGAGCGACTATTTCCGCAGTTATCAAGAGTTTATTTTGGCTACCAAAACTGTAGGATGAAGTGAATTATGAAAATCCCTTTTTTAGACGTTAAAGCAGGTAATGGCGAGTTGATTGAAGCGCTCCGCGAAGGCGTTGAGCGAGTCTTTAATTCGGGTTGGTACATTCAAGGTCGGGAACTGGAGGCTTTTGAACAGGAGTTTGCTCATTATTGCGAGGCCGCGCATTGCATTGGCGTGGGTAATGGCCTTGAAGCTTTACACTTAATTTTGCGCGGTTATGGCATAGGGCCTGGCGATGAGGTAATCGTACCGACTAATACCTTTATAGCTACCTGGCTAGCGGTGAGCTATGTTGGTGCAACGATTGTTCCAGTTGAACCAGATGCGCGAACACACAATATCGACTTTAAATTGATAGGGGATGCCATTACGCCAAAAACCAAAGCCATCATGGCTGTACATCTTTACGGGCAGACTGCGGAAATGGATGAAATCAAGGCTTTGGCTCAAAAGCGGGGCATCAAGGTGATTGAAGACGCGGCCCAAGCGCACGGTGCGAAGTTTAGCGGTAAACGTGCCGGAAGTTTGGGTGATGCTGCTGGTTTTAGTTTTTATCCTGGGAAGAATCTAGGCGCGTTGGGTGACGCTGGCGCTGTGACAACCAATGACGCAGAGTTAGCAAGAAAGATCAAATTACTCAGAAATTACGGATCTACTCAGCGGTACAAACACGAGGTGGCCGGTTACAACACCCGACTTGACGAAATCCAAGCCGCATTTCTTAGGGCTAAATTGCCCTATATGGAAAACTGGAATATGCGCAGGAAAGAGATTGCCGGGCGCTATTTGGCTGGTCTGAATGGCTGCGGCCTTACCTTGCCGTCGGTAAGTGAGGCATGCGAGCCGGTTTGGCACTTGTTTGTTGTGAGAAGTAATCAGCGTGATGCCTTACGCAGCCATCTTGAATCTAATGGTGTCGAGACGCTGATTCACTATCCACTCGCCCCGCATCTTCAGCAGGCCTACGCAAACATGAACCTCTCCGCCGGTTCTTATCTTGTTGCTGAGCAGCTTCAGACAGAAATATTGAGTTTGCCAATATACCCACAAATGTCGAATGAGCAGGTGGATTACGTAATCGAGCATTGCCACTCATTTACGCAACTAACTACAACGGTTTAAAAAGAGGCACGGCTTGGGTTTCCGACCGTCGCAGCAAGACTATCGTAGCCGCATTGTTCGGGCGGTGGAATTAGGCAAGCTCGACTTAGCACTCTCGGATATTGAACGCATAGTAGAGAAAGTATTCTGCGAACCATTAAACGTCTGCGAGATTTTTGCAGACCAGTTTCTGGACGATATGTGCCAGCGCATTGGTCGGTATTCTATGGAAAAGGTCCAAATGGATTTTTTAGCTTTGAGTCGGCCGCAGAAAATCCTTGAAAAGGCAAGTGGTTTAATTTTTATTGCGAGTAGGCTGCAGGCGTCAGGGGGACATACTGCAGTTTTAGCTGACATTGCGAGAATTGGTGGTGTTCCAGCCACAGTTTTATTAACGGGCGTGAGCGGACGCACAAACCGGCGCGCAATCTCGCATCGGTTTTCAGATATTCCCAACCTGACATTTGAATACGCTCCGAGAGCTTCCAGATTAGCGCGACTGGCCTGGTTGCAGCGCAGGTTGCTTGAAGTTAACCCAGCAACTGTATGGCTCTTTAATCACCATCAAGACAGCGTGGCCGTAGCTGCGGTACAGCCCGATCAGGGATACTCCCTTAAATACCTTCACCACGGAGATCATCATCTTTGTTTAGGGGTTCTTCTTGGATACGGTGAGCATTATGACCCCCACCCCATGGGGTACAACAACTGTCGTGATGTGCTTTCGATTTCGGACAACAAATACTTGCCGATGGTCGCGCGCGACTTGGGTTGTATTTCTAAAATCGAAATGAAATCAAGTGATCTACCATTTGTAAGTTGCACTGCTGCAGGGAGAAATAAAATCGAGGCGCCCTACTGGCTTAGTTATGCAGATGCTATACCAGTCATGCTGAAGCAAACCGGGGGGGTGCATATCCATATTGGTCACCTGAGTGCTAATTTTCGTTTTCGAATCTGGTTGAACTTACGCGTGGCAAAGGTGTCTACGGCATCGTTTGTTTACATTGCACATGTGGACAGTGTATGGCAGGCGTTAAAGGACTACGGTGTTGATATTTATATTTCTTCCTTCCCATATGCCGGTGCCAGAACTCTTATCGAAGTGATGGGCGCGGGGGTACCGGTCGCGATGCATAATCATGTTTCCAGCCGCTTCTTGAGTATTTTGGATATGGCGCCAGAGGGTGCTTTTGTGTGGCGAGATGTTCCACAGCTGTGCGCATTTCTAGCGCATCAGTCGAGAAATACTTTAGCCTCATTTGGAGTGAAGGCGCGTTTGCACTATGAGATATTTCATGCCGAACCATTGCTTTTTAAATCACTAAGAGACCCATCTTTTATAGCCCCAGTCCCGTGTACTGCCGTAGCACACTATATCGATCCTTTGCGACGGGCACTTGCCGTAGCGAACCAAGGTTCCTTTACAAATGTTTTGCAAAATTATGCACTTAAGCTGGCCCGATTAGTCAAATCAGCGTTTTTTTAAACGAACCTTTTATACGTTGTGGTGCGAACTACAGGTGATTAATTGAAATGATTGGACATCACTTCCTGGTGTTGCGGATAGTTTGACCCAGTATTAAGAGCGAAATGAATTTCTCTACACATGCCTCAGCAAATGTCGCCGTATCTGTGGTTAGTCACCGGCACGGCGCACACTTATTTAAATTGATGTGCAAGCTCGAAATGCATTGCCTCAATCATGTCGGACACGTGGTTCTAACGGTCAACGTGCCTGAGCCTGTATTTGTTAAGGAGCTTAATGCGCGAGATTGGAGCTTCAGGTTAACAATCCTCCAAAATCAGGAGCCCCAAGGTTTTGGTGCTAATCACAATGCAGCGTTCAAGCAGGCTAGCCTCAATTATTTTTGCGTGCTGAACCCTGATATTGATTTTGACGTCGATCCTTTTTCTGAGTTGCTTTCCAAGCTAGAGCAACCGTTTACGGGGTGCGCTTTTCCGGTGCAGCTAGATGAAGTTGGCCAGATTCAGGACTATGCACGTGCGCTGCCGTCGCCATCAGCTTTATTTGCCCGTTATGTTGGCCTAAAAATTAACCCACAATCGCTTTCTCAACCAGACTGGGTTAATGGAGCGTTCCTGCTTTTTCCGTCGAAGATATTTAGTCAATTGAAGGGTTTTGACGAACGCTATTTCATGTACTGCGAAGACGTGGATATTTGCCTCCGCCTTCATCTTGCAGGGTACAGGCTGGCTCAAAGCAATGCCGAGGTTACGCATGCAGCCCACCGAAATAGTCGAATCAATTTTCGCCATTTGGCGTGGCATATAAGCAGTCTGCTGCGTTTGTGGGTTAGTTCCCCATTTTGGCGTTTTTTAACGCTGAACAAAAGTCGCAAAAGCGTTTAGCTAACCTTCCCAACAAAGTGACATAATTGCCATGGAGTGAAGAGGGGCGTTTGATGGTGATTCTCTTATTTTTTAGTTTTGCTGTGTCTGTGCTGGCCACGTTGTTTTTTATTCGTGCGTCGCGTGACCATGTTTCCCACTACGAACAGGCTAAGCCCCAGCGATTTCATTCAGGAGATGTCCCTCGGCTGGGCGGTGCAGCGATATTAATGGGTTCGATTTGTGGATGGCTGTTCGCTGGCTTCGCTGAGGTCGCCGGCGGAGGTTTGAATGTGCGTGCGGAATGGGCGTTTGTCATCTCTTGGGTATTAATCGTGCTCCCCGCTTTGCTGGGCGGTTTTTATGAGGATATTACCCAGCGCCTTTCTGTGCGTTACCGGTTGCTCCTTACGGCAACGTCCGCTGGTCTTGCTTGTGCTTTGCTCGGGGTTTCAGTGGTGCGGCTAGGGATACCGGGCCTTGATAACTGGTTGGTTGCTATG
>JACMQE010000005.1 GCA_014377145.1 Glaciimonas sp.
GCTCGTAGGCATAAAAATCGAGAATACGGCCCACATGCCCGGCCGAAGGACGAATTGAATGTTTCCGACTCGGGCAACAATAAAATTCAAAGCGTTCACCTTTTAGGCTGACCGGCATGCTTACTCGTGTTGCCTCATAGCCGCCACATGTAATGGCACATATTTCATGTCCTTTAGCTAATAATTCCGAAATCAGAGTATTCATGAAGGGCGCGCCGCTATACCCCACTGGAAAGTCAGATGGTGGTGACTCAAACAGGAATGGCGTGACACCTGCTGTGGATAATGGACCAAGGATCGCGATTTTCATCGTAAAAATTAGCCGGCTATGGCTGTCATCCATTTTTCTGATAGCGTATCTGGATGAAAACGGTTCTGAAATGTTTGCTTGGCCTGGTACGACATTTTCTTTAAACGTATCGGGTCTTCGAGGAGCGAAATAAGAATATCTGCCCCACCTTCTGGATCATCCAAGTTCCAGAAATATCCTTCAACACCTTCTGTAATTATTTCAGGTATTCCACCCACTGCAGACGAAATAACCGGCAGACCTCTAGCAAGAGCCTCAACAATTACGATGCCAAAGCTTTCCATCATCGATGCATGTACAAAAATTCGATGTGAAGACATCAAACTCGCTGCATTTTTGATAAATCCCAGAAAATTTACTTGTTCATAGACGCCTAACTGTTTAGCCAAATGTACAAGACACTCACGATCTGGCCCGTCACCAACTAATGTGAGCTGATATATTCTTCCTCGCTTGCTACAGGCAGCCAACACTCTCAACAAGTAGCCTTGGTTTTTACGTGGCTCCAATGTGCCAATCGCTATCAAATCACCAGCTAACTTTATATAGTCGCCACTAACGTTGATTGGCGTTGGTGAAAAATTAGGGATAACAACTTGTGACACTTGGGATAATTGAGGCAATCTTTGGTTTACAACCCGACTCATAAATCTTGAGACAAAAATCAATTGATCAACTCTGGGCAGGCTGCTGCGTTCTGTACGCATTAGAGCCCGCCACAACAAACCACCTTCACTAGTCAACCCTTTTACTGCCATCTCACTCGCCTCGGAGACATTGAAGTGTGACACAGCAACAACGCGACATCTGCTGCTTTTTCGTGCATCTAAGGCTGCTGCGGCACTTAGTGGATCTTGTGCATACAACGCAACGAAACGACCTACATTTTGAGCCAGCACAAATTGCAACGTACGCCTAAGTCTTCTGTATGAGACCATACGGTTCCACATCGCCGCATACTCAGGGTTAAACAATTTCAGTAGTCGGCCGATCCCATTTGGGATTTTTCTCCAAAACCAATGTGCATCATGCGGTATCACCAGTAGAGTTTCGATACCTTTATTGTCTGCACATTTCAGGATTAGATTGAAATGAGTTTCAACTCCGGTCGGTCCTTTACCCGTAAGCAAACTAACGACGACCAGCATTGGTTGATATTTTTTCTCCACGTAAAATACCTAACAAGCAACAAAACATAAACAGTAACCTGCCAGCGGCAAAAAGATAATCACCAGGCGGTCCCTATAATATTTTCTTGCGAAATAGTCGGATCAATGCAAGCATGGTTACTGCGGCTGTTGCCATGTCAGCGATGAAGCGGTTAGTTTGCTGATTTACGAAACCGCAACAATGACGGGACGTAGCTTGCCGCTAACCATTGAAATATTTTCCATGAAATCCATCCAGAAAGAAGACTTAGCAGAAGAAAATTCCGGCCTGCCTGAAAATTATTATTACAAATCATTCGCGCACCAAAACTAAATCGAACCCTAGCGTAGCCCTTGTGCACACTAAGTACAAAGGACGGGTACGTGCTTTCAATGATCGCCAACGTGACAAATTCATCAGAGGTATGTTTATAACCCACGCCTGTAACATTTGAACCATGCCTACGGTATCTAGTTAATACGTCAGGAAGATATTCAACTTTCTTACTTAACCCTCCAATTGCCAGAATTTCAATCAACATCAGCCAGTCTGACCCAACTGGCACACGCTGGTCAAAACCCTTAGCGGGCATTGAATCTCTTCTTGCCATTACCGACACTACCCCCATGAAAGAGCAACCCTTTTCAATAACGACCCTAGCCACCTTTTCTGCAGATCCATAAATTGGTCGGCTAGATCCCGGCCCATGATTCGTATAACATAGCGCCCTACCATCTCCTGAATTAAATGTTTCAACGTCGTGGTAACACAAAACCACGGATTGATCTTTTTCCATAACCCCGATCTGTTTTTTTATTTTACCGGGAAGAAATAAATCATCACCTGAGAAAAACGCAATGTACTTGCCGGTGCAGCGCTTTAGAACTTCGTTGCAATTCTCCGTGATTCCCAAGTTCTTAAAATTACGAAATGCTTTAATCTTCTCTGGAAATTTATCTTGGTACTCTTGGACAATCTGCCAAGTATTATCTGTCGAACAGTCATCTCCTATTACGATCTCAACATTATCATAATCCTGATCTAGTACGGATTCAATTGCTTCTCGGATGAATTCCTGATGGTTGTAAGTCAGAAATAATACAGAAACTAATGGCAGCTCTTTCATAATGCTAATCATCTACTCATATTGCGTTTATTAAGGTTGCAGCATTGCTTCATAGTTAAATATAAAACATGAAATTCTATCAAAGAAAATGAGGCATTTTTTCTTCGTAATTTGTTTACTCATGTTTCAATCCAATCTTTATTCTGATTTGTCGCGCCATTGCAGCAATGCGCCCCACCAGCCCACCCACATTACTCATGTGCGCAAGCCGTACTAAGGTATAAAAGCAAAACACCAAGGTCAGCACCACTGCCACAACCGCACCCCACCAATACAGCGTACTAACCACTGCAACCGCCACGCAAACCGTAAAAATAATAGCTAGTAATTTCACCACACTACCAGTCCATTCAAACCCAATACTGCGCTTGGCAAGCAGATAAACCAATGGCAGGTAAACCAAATAACACACCAAAAACGCAATACCGGTAATTTTTAATCCGGTGCTTGGGGAAAGGCTAGCAATCAGTCCTCCCAATAGCAAGAGCATTATCGACTCAGTCCAGAAAAATGTCTTGCCTGCGCCCGCAGCCAGTATTACAAAACCCAAGGGCCAGCTCGCCACTTTGAGCACATCACTAAGTATTTGCCAACGCAGCACCTCCACTGCCGGTTTAAATGCTGACGAATATAGCAGTTCAATGACCCAAGGAGCCAGGCCAATCATGGCGATGAATACCGGAGCGCTGAGAAGCAACGCAATTTCGGTTTGCTCATTTACCAGTCGAGTTGCTGCTTTGGGGTCATTAATAAGACCGGTTAAACGCGGATAGTAGTCGGCACCCATGGCAGCTAGCACAAAGCCGATGTATTGCATTGAGATTGTCCAGGCTGCCTGAAAGTGGCCCAGCGAATCAGCGCCCAACGTGTTGCCGACTTCGACGCGTATCCAAAGCTGTACCAGTGCACCCACGAGCCCTGCGCCCATA